>NZ_MBEM01000091.1:0-52230 GCF_001954045.1 Mycobacterium sp. SP-6446
CCGTCAGCGGCGCCGATCTCGGCCGCGGTATCGGCCGAAAGCCGCACGACGGGTGCGCGCGCCGTCCCCGCCAGATGTGGCTCCCCGTCCTGCAGCCGGCCGCTGTCCAGCAGCATCCGCCAGCCCGTCAGCACGCCGCGCGGGTCAATCACGCTGCCGCTCAACGTCACCGACATGCCCGACCGGGTGGTGTGGCTGCCGCTGAACTCTCCGGGCTCGGCCGTGCACCAGCAGTTGGGGGTAACCCTGGGCGCCGTTGTAAAAATCGGCGCGAAAATCGGCGTGAAAATCGGAGTGGGCGCATGACCGGCTTCGGGCACGACCCATGGTGGCTCGTGCTCGGCAAGGCGCTGGCCATCTTCGTCTTCCTGATGTTGAACGTGCTCGTCGCGATCCTGCTCGAACGCAAGATTCTCGGCTGGATGCAGCTGCGGCCCGGCCCCAACCGGGCGGGGCCGTGGGGCACCCTGCAGAGCCTGGCCGACGGAATCAAGCTGGCACTCAAGGAAAGCATCACCCCCGGCGGCATCGACAAGTTCGTCTACTTTGCGGCGCCGGTCTTTTCGGTGATCCCCGCGTTCACGGCCTTCGCGTTCATCCCGTTCGGGCCGGAGGTGTCGGTGTTCGGCCACCGCACGCCGTTGCAGCTCACCGACCTGCCCGTGGCGGTGCTGTTCATCCTGGGGCTCTCGGCGATCGGCGTGTACGGCATCGTGCTGGGCGGCTGGGCGTCGGGTTCCACCTACCCGCTGCTCGGCGGGGTACGGTCCACCGCCCAGGTCATCTCGTATGAGGTCGCGATGGGCCTGTCGTTCGCGGCAGTGTTCCTGTACGCCGGCTCGATGTCGACCTCGGAGATCGTGGCCGCCCAGGACCGGGTCTGGTACATCTTCCTGCTGCTGCCGTCGTTCGTGATCTACCTGATCTCCATGGTGGGCGAAACCAACCGCGCCCCATTCGATTTGCCCGAGGCCGAGGGTGAACTCGTCGCCGGATTTCACACCGAATACTCGTCGCTGAAGTTCGCGATGTTCATGCTGGCCGAGTACGTCAACATGATGACGGTTTCGTCGCTCGCCACAGTCATGTTCCTCGGTGGCTGGCACGCTCCCTGGCCGTTCAACATGTGGCCTGGCGCGAACACCGGTTGGTGGCCCGTGCTGTGGTACGTCGCCAAGTTGTGGACCTTCATGTTCATCTACATGTGGCTGCGGGCCTCGCTGCCCCGGCTGCGCTACGACCAGTTCATGGGGCTGGGCTGGAAGTTGCTCATCCCCGTCTCGCTGGTGTGGGTGATGATCGCCGCGGTGATCCGGTCGGCGAGCAACCAGGGCTTCCAGCACTGGACGCCGGTGTTGGTGGTCAGCAGCATTGTCGTCGCCGCGTTGTTGGTGCTGTCGCTGCAAAGGCCATTCAGCGCCCGGAGTGCGCGCGTGCTGGACCGTCAGCAGCGCAAGCAGCGCCGCGAAAGTTCGGAAAGCGTCGGCACCGCACCGGCTTTCCCGACGCCGCCGCTGCCGAGCAAGGAGAAAGTACGTGGCTAAATTCTTGGATGCCGTCGCCGGCTTCGGCGTGACGTTTGGCTCGATGTTCAAAAAGAGGGTCACCGAGGAGTACCCGGAGAAGCCGGGCCCGGTGGCTCCGCGCTACCACGGCCGTCATCAACTCAACCGGTATCCGGACGGGCTGGAGAAGTGCATCGGCTGCGAGTTGTGCGCCTGGGCGTGCCCGGCCGACGCCATCTACGTCGAGGGCGCGGACAACACCGACGAGGCCCGATTCTCGCCGGGGGAACGCTACGGCCGGGTGTATCAGATCAACTATCTGCGCTGCATCGGCTGCGGCCTGTGCATCGAGGCCTGCCCGACCCGGGCACTGACCATGACCAACGACTACGAGATGGCCGACGACAACCGCGCCGACCTGATCTACGAGAAGGACCGGCTCCTCGCGCCGCTGCTGCCCGAGATGACCGCGCCGCCGCACCCCAGAGCCGACGGTGCTACCGACAAGGATTACTACCAGGGCAATGTGGGCCCGAATGGCTTGCGCCAGAACCACAACGGCCACAACGACAACGGCGGAGATAGCCGGTGAACGCGGTGCTGGCCACGAATCTGGCTTCTAACCTGGCTTCAAATCTGGCGCAGAATTTGGCGCAAGACACCATCACCCGCACCTCCACGGGTGAAGCGGTGACGTTCTGGGTGTTGGGTGCGCTGGCGGTGCTCGGCGCGCTGGGAGTAGTGCTGTCGGTCAACGCCGTGTACTCGGCGATGTTCCTAGCGATGACGATGATCATCCTTGCGGTGTTCTACATGGTCCAGGACGCGCTGTTCTTGGGTGTCGTTCAAGTCGTGGTCTACACCGGCGCGGTGATGATGCTGTTCCTGTTCGTGCTGATGCTGATCGGCGTCGACTCCGCGGAATCGCTGAAGGAGACGCTGCGCGGGCAGCGCGTCGCGGCGGTGATAACGGGTGTCGGGTTCGGCGTCTTGCTGATCGCCGCCATCGGCAACGTCGCCGTCGGCGGATTCACCGGGCTGACCACCGCCAACGCCAACGGAAACGTCGAAGGGCTGGCGGCGCTGATCTTTTCGCGATACCTATGGGCCTTCGAGTTGACCAGCGCGTTGCTGATCACCGCCGCGGTCGGGGCGATGGTGCTGGCCCACCGCGAGCGTTTCGAGCGACGCAAGACGCAACGGGAGCTGTCACAGGAACGCTTCCGCGGCGGCGGGCACCCCACCCCGATGCCCAACCCGGGCGTGTACGCACGTCACAACGCGGTCGACGTGGCCGCGATGCTGCCGGACGGCTCGTACTCGCCACTGTCGGTGTCGCGCATGCTGCGCCGCCGCGGCGCGGACGGCACGGAGCTCGCCGAGGCCGAGGACGCCCCCTCTCCCGCGGCAGGCGGTAAGTCATGAATCCGGCCAACTACCTTTATCTTTCGGCGTTGCTGTTCACCATCGGGGCATCCGGCGTGCTGATGCGGCGCAACGCCATCGTGATGTTCATGTGCGTCGAGTTGATGCTCAACGCCGTCAACCTCGCGTTCGTCACCTTCGCGCGGATGCACGGCCACCTGGACGGCCAGATGATCGCGTTCTTCACGATGGTGGTGGCCGCCTGCGAAGTCGTCATCGGCCTGGCCATCATCATGACGATTTTCCGTGCCCGCAAATCAGCGTCGGTCGACGACGCGAACCTACTCAAAGGCTAAGAACGCCACCGTGATTAATTCTTTGGGGACACACTTCACCTGGCTGATCGTGGCGCTGCCACTGGCCGGCGCCGCGATCTTGCTGTTCGGCGGCAGGCGCACCGACGCGTGGGGCCACCTGCTGGGCTGCGTCGCCGCGCTCGCGGCGTTCGGGGTGGGCCTGACGCTGCTCGCCGACATGGTCGGCCGAAGCGAGGCCGACCGCGTCATCCATCAGAAGGTGTTCAGCTGGATTCCGGTCGGGCAGCTCCAGGTTGACTTCGGGCTGCAGATCGATCAGCTGTCCATGTGTTTCGTGCTGCTGATCTCCGGCGTCGGGTCGCTGATCCACATCTATTCGGTCGGCTACATGGCCGAGGACCCGGATCGCCGCCGGTTCTTCGGCTACCTCAACCTGTTCCTGGCATCGATGCTGCTCCTGGTGGTCGCGGACAACTACGTTCTGCTCTACGTCGGATGGGAAGGCGTCGGCCTGGCGTCCTACCTGTTGATCGGGTTCTGGTATCACAAGCCGTCGGCGGCCACGGCGGCCAAGAAGGCGTTCGTCATGAACCGGGTCGGTGATGCCGGTCTGGCCTTGGGAATGTTCTTGATGTTCAGCACTTTCGGCACGCTGTCGTACGCCGGAGTATTCGCCGGCGCACCGGGGGCCGGCCGAGGCGCGCTGACGGCGATGGGCCTGCTGCTGCTTCTCGGCGCGTGCGCCAAGTCCGCGCAGGTGCCGCTGCAGGCCTGGCTGGGGGACGCGATGGAGGGCCCCACACCCGTGTCCGCGCTGATCCACGCGGCCACCATGGTGACCGCCGGGGTGTACCTCATCGTGCGGTCCAATCCGCTGTACAACCTGGCGCCCGACGCGCAGCTGGCGGTCGTCATCGTCGGCGCGGTGACCCTGTTGTTCGGCGCGATCATCGGCTGCGCCAAGGACGACATCAAACGCGCGCTGGCCGCATCGACGATCAGCCAGATCGGGTACATGGTCCTGGCCGCCGGCTTGGGCCCGGCCGGATACGCCTTCGCGATCATGCATTTGCTCACCCATGGTTTCTTCAAGGCCGGGTTGTTCCTCGGCTCCGGCGCGGTGATCCACGCGATGCACGAAGAGCAGGACATGCGCCGCTACGGCGGCCTGCGCGCCGCGCTGCCGGTCACGTTCGCCACGTTCGGGCTGGGATATCTGGCCATCATCGGGGTTCCGCCGTTCGCGGGCTTCTTCTCCAAGGACGCGATCATCGAGGCGGCCCTGGGCGCCGGGGGCGCCCAGGGTTACCTGCTGGGCGGGGCCGCGCTGCTTGGCGCCGGCATCACCGCGTTCTACATGACGCGGGTCATGCTGATGACCTTCTTCGGTGAAAAGCGTTGGGCGCCAGGCGCGCATCCGCACGAGGCGCCGGCCGTGATGACGTGGCCAATGATTCTGCTCGCGGTCGGGTCGGTGTTCTCGGGCGGGCTGTTCGCCATCGGCGGCACCCTGCAGCACTGGCTGCAGCCGGTGGTCGGGGCGCACGAGGAAGTGACCCACGCCATCCCGGTCTGGGTCAGCACCGCTTTGGCGTTGGGTGTGGTCGCCGTCGGTATCGCGGTGGCCTACCGGATGTACGCCCGGGCACCCATCCCGCGCGTGGCGCCCGTCCGGGTCTCGGCCCTCACCGCCGCCGCGCGCGCCGATCTCTATGGCGATGCCTTCAACGAGGAGGTGTTCATGCGCCCTGGCGCGCAACTGACTTCGGCGCTGGTCGAGGTCGACAACGCGGGCGTGGACGGCTCGGTCAACGCGCTGGCGGCCCTCATCAGCGCGACCTCAAATCGCCTGCGGGGACTGCAAACCGGCTTCGCCCGCAACTACGCGTTGTCGATGCTGACGGGCGCCGTGCTGGTGGCGGCGCTGATCCTGGCGGTGCGGCTGTGGTGAGCGGGCCTTTCTTACCCAACGTGCCGTGGCTGAGCGTGCTGTGGCTGGTGCCGCTGGCGGGTGCGGTGCTGATCATCCTGATGCCTCCCGGATTGCGGCGGCTCGCCAAGTGGACCGGCCTGGTCGTCAGCGTCGCGACGCTGGCGGTGTCGGTCATCATCGCGATGGGTTTCAAGGCGGGTGGCGCGCCTTACCAGTTCGTTGAAAGCCACCGCTGGATACCGGCCTTCGGCGCCGGGTACAGCCTCGGCGTGGATGGCATCGCGGTGGTACTGGTGCTGCTGACCACGGTGCTCATTCCCCTGCTGCTGGTGGCCGGCTGGAACGATGGCGGCGAGCGCACCCGCGGCGTGCATGCCTATGTCGCCCTGACGCTCGCCATTGAGTCGATGGTGTTGATCTCGGTCATCGCGCTGGATGTCTTGCTGTTCTACGTGTTCTTCGAGGCCATGCTCATCCCGATGTACTTCCTGATCGGTGGCTTCGGTCAGGGCCCCGGACGGTCCCGCGCCGCGGTGAAGTTCTTGCTGTACAACCTGTTCGGCGGCCTGATCATGCTCGCGGCCGTCATCGGGCTGTATGTGGTGACCGCGCAGCACGGTTCGGGCTCGTTCGACTTCCGTGACATCGTGGCCGGCTTCGTGTCCGGCCGTTACACCGCGGACCCGGCGGTGATCAAGGCGCTGTTCCTGGGCTTCATGTTCGCGTTCGCGATCAAGGCCCCGCTGTGGCCGTTCCACCGCTGGCTTCCCGACGCCGCGGTCGAGGCCACACCGGCGACCGCGGTGCTGATGATGGCGGTGATGGACAAAGTCGGCACTTTCGGCATGCTGCGCTACTGCCTGCAGCTGTTCCCCAGCGCCTCAACGTACTTCCGCCCGCTGATCATCGTGCTGGCCGTCATCGGAGTGGTCTACGGCGCGGTTGTGGCGATCGGTCAGGCCGACATCATGCGCCTGATCGCCTACACTTCGATCTCGCACTTCGGCTTCATCATCCTGGGCATCTTCGTGATGACCAGCCAGGGCCAGAGCGGCTCGACGCTGTACATGCTCAACCACGGATTGTCCACCGCGGCGGTGTTCTTGATCGCGGGCTTCCTGATATCGCGGCACGGCAGCCGGGCCATCGCCGACTACGGCGGCGTGCAGAAGGTGGCCCCGATCCTGGCCGGCACGTTCCTGGTGTCGGCCATGGCCACCCTGTCGCTGCCCGGGCTGGCCCCGTTCATCAGCGAATTCCTGGTCCTGCTGGGAACTTTCAACCGGTACTGGCTGGCGGCGGCGTTCGGGGTCACCGCGCTGGTCCTCTCGGCCATCTACATGCTCTGGCTTTATCAGCGCATGATGACCGGACCGGTGGCGCGCGACAACGAACGGATCCGCGATCTGGCGCCACGCGAAATGATCGTCGTGGCACCGTTGATCGCGCTGCTGATCGTTCTCGGCGTCTACCCCAAGCCGGTCCTGGACGTCATCAATCCCGCGGTCGAGAACACCATGACCACCATCGGACAGCACGATCCCGCACCGACGGTGCCACCCGGTGCCGGACCCCGGACAGCCGAAGGACCGCACCGATGACCCTCCCCACTCCCAGTGTCGAGTACTTTCTGCTGTGCCCGATGTTCATCGTTTTCGGCGTCGCGGTGGCCGGTGTGCTGGCGGAGGCGTTCTTGCCCAGGCGGATTCGCTACGGCGCCCAGGTGACGCTGGCCCTGGGCGGGTTGGTCGCGGCCTTCGTCGCGGTCATCGTCGTCGGCCGCGCCGTCGCGCCATCCGGCCACGCCGCCGTGCTGGGAGCGATGGCCATCGATCGACCCACCCTGTACCTGCAGGGCACCATCGCGCTGGTTGCGGTGATGGCGGTGATCTTCATCGCCGAACGCAGCGCCGTCACGTCGAAAAACGTTGCGTCGGAAAGCAAGGTGGCCGTCGCGGGGGGCTTGAATTCGGGGGGCCTGGATTCCTTTGCCCCGCAGGCGTCCGCGGTGCCCGGAAGCGAAACCGAGCGCGAGGCCGAGCGGGCCGGCGCCACCCAGACGGAACTCTTCCCGCTGCTGATGCTCTCCGTCGGCGGCATGATGGTCTTCCCCGCCTCCAACGACCTACTGACAATGTTCGTCGCGCTCGAGGTGCTGTCGCTGCCGCTGTACCTGATGTGCGGGCTGGCCCGTCATCGCCGGCTACTGTCCCAGGAAGCCTCGATGAAGTACTTCCTGCTGGGCGCCTTCTCCTCGGCATTCTTCCTCTACGGCGTGGCGCTGCTCTACGGCGCGACGGGCACGCTCACGCTGCCCGGCATCCGCGAAGCTCTTGCGGCGCATGGCGATAGCTCGATGGCGTTGGTCGGCGTCGCCCTGCTCTCGGTCGGGTTGCTGTTCAAGGTCGGCGCGGTCCCGTTCCACTCCTGGATTCCCGACGTCTACCAGGGCGCGCCCACCCCGATCACCGGCTTCATGGCCGCGGCGACCAAGGTCGCGGCGTTCGGCGCGCTGCTCCGGGTGGTCTACGTCGCGTTGCCCCCGCTGCACGATCAGTGGCGGCCGGTGCTGTGGGCGATCTCGATCCTGACCATGGCGGTCGGCACGATCACCGCGGTGAACCAGACGGACGTCAAGCGGATGCTCGCCTATTCGTCGGTCGCGCACGTCGGGTTCATCCTCACCGGCGTCATCGCCGACAACCACGCGGGTCTCTCCGCCACGTTGTTCTACCTCGTCGCCTACAGCTTCAGCACCGTCGGTGCGTTCGCCATCGTCGGCCTGATCCGCAGCGCGGACGGTGTCGAGGATGCCGACCTCTCGCACTGGGCCGGGCTCGGACAGCGCTCACCCATTGTGGGAGTGATGCTTTCGATGTTTCTGTTGGCCTTTGCGGGCATTCCGCTGACCAGTGGATTCGTCAGCAAGCTCGCGGTGTTCAAGGCCGCCGCCCAGGGCGGCGCGATACCCCTGGTGGTCATCGGTGTGATCGCGAGCGGGATCGCCGCCTACTTCTATGTGCGGGTGATCGTGTCAATGTTCTTCACCGAACCGACCGACGACACGCCGCGAGTGGTAACCCCGGGCATCCTGAGCAAGGCCGCGATCGCGGTATGTGCGGCGGTAACAGTGGTCTTGGGGATCTTCCCGCAGCCGTTGCTCGATCTGGCCGATCACGCGGCGCAGCTGCTGCACTTCGCCGCGGGCGCCGGTTAGTCTCGAGTTATACCCAGAAACGGCCGGGTGGCCAACACGTAGATCGCCAGTACCCCCAACGGCGCCGCCAGCGGTAACCACGGCAGCTGCAGCGGGAACGACGTCGCGACGATCCCGGCGAGGGTAAACCCCGCGGCGGCAACAATTGTCGACCAGCTGCCCAACACGACACGGGTGGACGTGCCGCCCGCGTAGCGGCACACCAGATAGGCCGCCGCGCACAAGCCCGACAGCGCGGTCAGCAGCTGCGGCGGGTCGGATAGCACGATCGCCGCCACCGCCAGCAGGACCGCGACCGTGGCCGCGGGTCGAACGACTATTCCCACCCCCACGGCAACCAGCGCCAACACCCCGGCCACACCCGCCGGCCCATGGGATCCCACCGCGACCAGACCTACCATCAGCAGGCCGAAAACCGTTGAGGCGGTGATAGTTAAGGCTGGGCGTGTCACCGCTACACCCGCAGCCGTCCCCGAACCCGGCGGCGCCGGTCCGGCAGTACACCCATCGATTGATCCAAGCTGCGATCCCCTCGCCAGGAGACAATGTCGACGCCGAGGGTGGCCATGTCGCGATACATGGCGGAGCGCTGGAGCGCCCACATCCGATCCACCAGGGCATCCTGCTCGTCTTGAAACGGGGAGCTATCGAGGATGTCGACGGCGACCACGACATGGCCCCGTCTCCGCAGGTCGATCAGCGCCAGGGCGAATTCGGTGTCCAGCAGCGTGGAGAATGCGATGACGATCGCTCCCGCGGGAACGGCGGCGCGCGGCGCCAGTGTGCCAGTGGTGTTTTCGAATCGCTCACCCGCGCCCAGCACGGTATCGAGCACCCGATAGAACTGGCGCTGGCCGATGTCGGCGCCAAGCCAGCGCGGGCGGTTGCCGCCCAGCGCGACGATTCCCGCGCGATCGCCATGTCGCAACGCCGTCTGCACCACCTGCGCCGCCCCCCGAACCGTCCGCTCGGTGGCTTCGGTTGCCGGGCCCGCCGGCTGGCGGTAGGTGTCGATGAGCACCACCACGTCGGCGGCGCGGTCGGTCAAACGCTCGGTCACATGCAGCTGCCCGCGGCGCGCGCTCACCGGCCAGTTCACCGCCCTCAGCTGATCGCCCGGCACGTAGGCACGAATGTCGGCGTATTCGACGCCCGGTCCGATATGCCGGGTGAGGTGGGCGCCCAGGCGGTCGAGCAACTCGGTCTGCGGGATCGGCGTCGACTGCGGTGGCGTCAGCGGAAACACCAAGACGTCGGCGGCGTCGACGGTGGCCGATCCCGCGAGCAGCCCGCCGCGCGCGATCACGTCGACGCGGGCCCGAACGGGGTAGCGCCCCCAGCGTTGCGCGGTAGCCGTAACCGTTTTCGCGTCGCGGGAATCCATGTCCAGAACTTCGAGCTGCATGCCTTCGACGCCGACCACCGTGAGCTCGACCGCAGACGCACCGTCACCTCCCTGTGTTACCCAAACGGTGACTCGAGCCTGCTCGTTCTCGAAACATCGCTGCACGTCGGGCTCGCCGTGCACGTGGAGCGTCGGGACCGGGCGCTGCCAGCTGATCGAGCACAGCACGCCCAGCAACGGCGCCGCGAACGCAATCAGCTGCCAATGCGCCCCGATCACGGCGGCCGCCAGCGCAACCAAGGCGCACGTCGCGATCGCCCGCGTCAATTGCGATGGACGCCAGCGAAACTGGACTTCACGGCCTTCGGTCACTTCGGCTTATCCAGTCTCTAATCCAGTCGGGCTTATCCGGTCGTGCTCATCCGGTGCCCCCTCGCGCCCGGGGCACCGGCAATCGCCGCAGCAGTTCTTCGATGATGTCGACGCCCTGCACCTTCCTCACCCACATCTCCGGCCGCAGCGTGATGCGGTGCGCGACCGCGGCGGTGGCCAGCGCCTTGACGTCCTCGGGGATCACATAGTCCCGGCCGAGCAACAGCGCACGGGCGCGCGCGAGTTGAACCAGGTCGAGTTCCGCGCGGGGGCTGGCGCCGACGGCGACCTGCGGGTGGTGCCGGGTGGCGTTGGCCAGGGAGACCACGTAATGCAAGACGTCCTCGTGCACCGTCACCTGCTCGACCGATTCGCGCATCGCCAGCAGATCGGGCGCGTCCACAACTTGACTGACGATCGGCTCGGCCGAACCGCGCTCCAGCCGTCGGCGCAGCATCGAGGTTTCGTCACGCTCGGAGAGGTATCGCAGTTCCAGCCGGATCGCGAACCGATCAAGCTGCGCCTCAGGTAACGGATAGGTGCCTTCGTACTCGATCGGATTGTCGGTTGCCAGGACGATGAATGGCGTTGGCAGCTTATGAGTTTCGCCGTCGATGCTTACCTGGCCTTCGGCCATCGCCTCCAGCAGGGCCGCCTGGGTCTTCGGCGGCGTGCGGTTGATCTCGTCGGCGAGCAACAGATTGGTGAAGATGGGCCCGGCGCGGAACGCGAAGCGCCCCGACTGCATGTCGTAGATCGTCGAGCCCAGCAGGTCGGCGGGCAGCAGATCCGGCGTGAACTGCACCCGGGTGAATCGCAGCCCCAGCGCCGCGGCAAAGGACCTGGCGATCAGCGTCTTGCCGAGGCCCGGCAGGTCTTCGATGAGCACGTGGCCGCGCGCGAGCACCGCGGTGAGGATCAGCGTGAGAGCGGCGCGCTTTCCCACCACCACGCGTTCGATTTCATCGAGCACCGCCTCGCAATTCGCGGTGGTCGTCGCGGCCGGCATGGTCGTCATATCAGTGTCATATCGGCTGTCATATCCGGGTCATACCTCTTCCAGTTTCCGGAGAATCTCTTCGAACGCCGCGCGGCCGGGACCGGGCCGGTGGTCACCGCCGCGCACGACATTGTTGGGATTCACCCATTCCCACAATTCGTCACCGAACAGCATTTGGCCCGTCGAGTGAAAACCCACCGGATCTTTGGCTTGCCTTTGGCCCGTTGCCATTTCATACCGCCGCGCAAGCATCGGGCGCAGATGCCTGTCCCAGTCGGATCGGGTGGACTCCGACCAGCGGATCGTTGTCTCGGTGGTGACAAGCCACCGGCGCAACGAATCCCCCAGATCGTCGGCATCCGCCTCGGCCGTGGATCGCGTCCCATGCGCCAGAACACGACGGACGCTGAGCAGGATCAACGCCAGGGCGACACCGGAGGCCACCAGCACGAAGCGGCGATCGTGCACGATCAGCGCCAGCAGCTCAACGCCGACGATCAGGCAAACACCCAGGGAAATAAGCCTTTTCATACCGGGCTCCGCAACTCGGCAAGGACCAGCCGCAGCACCTGTACCGCTATGTCACGATGTCCCTCGTTCATCACGTGCGGACTGAATCGTGCTTCTTCGAACAGGTTCACCAGCTGCACCGCGTTATCCGCGTGCAGCGCATGGTGTTCGACGGCTCGGCCCAGTACCTCGGTCGGGGTGTCGAAATCCTGAGGGGCGGCCCCGGGAACATTCGCGAGCTCGCTTTCCATCGCGGCGTAGCACGCGATGATGGCCTCGCGCGGTTCGCGATTGAGGTCACCAATCTCGGCGAGCCCGAGTTCGGCCGCTCGCACAAGCGATTCCGAAGGTTTCGGTGCCGACGCCGGCTCCACGTAGTCGTCGGTGTGGTCATCGGAGACCGTGCCCGGTTTGGACGCCCTCCACCGCCGCCGGGACATGATGGCCGAGCCCGCGACGACGATCAACAGCATCGGGACGGTGGTGGCCAGGAGGATTCCGTACATGTCCCCGTTGTCGTGTTGCGGGCGCTGCGGCGGGGGCGGCTGCGGATTGACTTGCGCCGTCGGGGGTGCGCTGGGTGCCGGGGTCTGTGGGGGCGGAGCCACGCCGTGCGGAAGCGCTCGGGACACCAGCGTCGCGATAAGCAACCATGCCACGATCACGGCGAGTCCGATCAGCACCACGCGCCAGTTCGGCCGGCCCCTGCCGGTGCCGAGCATTTCGGACAGGTCCCGGTTGTAGGGCGCAATCGCGCGTGGATCCCGCAATCGCGCGATGACCGCGAACGCGACCAGCGCGAGCGTCACGCTCAGAGCCGCAACGACGAAAACGAACGCCACCCGGTTGGGGCCCGATTCGGTGTGCGCCGCGCCTTCGCGTGCCGGGAGATATCCGCGCAGGGCTGCGGCGACAACGATCAGCAGCACGATCAGCGCAACAACGCGCCCCGTCGGCTTGTCGGGCATTGGCACACGCTTTCCTCATACCTGCAAGTCGATGCTTGCACGTCAGGCCCGCGTAACGCCAGGTTATCCACAGTCAGCGTTTCATCCACAAAACGCGAGCTAGCTGCATGAACGTGCGTGGATTCGAACACAGGTTCGATAGAATTGCGCCCATGGGTGTCCGGATGAGCGACGAGCAGGCACGCGAGCGGATCAGCGCCGCCCTCGATGCGATCGACGCCGCCCACCTAGTGCTGCGCGAGACCCCCTCGGATCTGGTAGGGAACAACTTCCGCGTCGACGTAGCGGAACGGCTGGAAACCCAGGAGCGCGTCAACCGCGGGCTGATGTATCGCTTCTTCGGCGAGATCGCCGACCCGCCGGATGGGACCGGATTCATGCCCGCGGTGCGCGACGCGCTCTGGGCCCGGCTGCGCATCACACCGCAAGAAATCACTCGCCGCTTCAAACTGGCGGCGAGGATTCGACCGCGGCGCTCGCTTACCGGGCCGCGGCTGGCGCCCGAGTTACCGGAGTTGGCAGACGCGATCGAAGCCGGCGCGGTCGGCGAGGACCACATCCGCGCGGTATGCCGCGCGATCGACGTGCTGCCGGCCCGCGTTTCGCCCAGCGACGCGGCAGATGCCGAACGCACGTTGGTCCAACACGCGAACAAGCTCGATGCCGGCGTGATCACGAAGCTGGGGCAGCGCATCGCCGACTACCTCAATCCCGACGGCCTTTTCACCGACGCCGACCGCGCCCGCCGCCGCGGGCTGCAGCTGGGCGCGCAGGGACCCGACGGCATGTCCCGGCTGCAGGGCTGGCTCGACCCCGAGGCCCGTGCGTACTTCGAAGCCGTCGACGCGGCGGTGCGGCCCGGCCGCCATCAACCGGACGGCCCGGACAGCCCGCACGAGCCCGCCAACGATGCCGATGCGCGCGACGAGCGCACACCCGCGCAGCGCTGCCACGACGCGTTCAAGTTGGGTATGGCGACGGCGATCTCATCCGGTGGGCTCGGCCAGCACCGTGGCCATCCCGTCACGGTGATCGCTACCACCACCCTGGCCGAACTCGACCGGGCTGCACACGCGGCGTCCAACGCATCGGTCCCGATGCCCGCACCCGCGCGAACCGGCGGCGGTTCCAGGCTGCCCATGCCGGACCTGATCCGCCTGGCCACCAAAGCAATTCACTATCTGGCCGTGTTCGACGAGCACACCGGCCGGCCGCTGTATCTGGGCCGCCAAAAGCGGATCGCCACCGCCGACCAGAGGCTGATCTGCTACGCGCGCGACCGCGGCTGCACCCACCCCAACTGCCTGGAACCGGGCTATCGCTGCGAGGTTCACCACGCACCCGACTGGATGGCGGATGGCCGCACGGATGCGGACAAGCTGTTTTTCGCTTGCGGTTGCGACCACGGCAAGGCAAGCCGGGGCGAATGGCACACCGTAGTAACCGAAAACGGGCGACTTGGCTGGACGGACGGCAGCGGGCCGCCCGAAATCAATCATGCTCACCACCCCGACGAACTTCTCCGCGGCGATCCCGACCCGCCCGAGGAGGACGACGGTTAGCCGAATGTGAACGGACGGAAGCTGCCGTCCAGGACCTCGCTGTGGCCGATCGTGCGCCCGGTAACCTCGCGCGGGTCCACCAGCGCCAACTGCACTGCGGCCCGGGCGAATTCATCCGCCGGGGCGGTATCAACAAACTCGCGAGCGTAGTACGCCAGGCCCGGCGTAAGTATCGGCTTCGACGGCGCTAACGCGTTGACCGCGATGTTGTGGTCGGCAAGATCGAACGCCGCGCACTGGGTGAGGTGCTCGAGCGCCGCCTTGGACCCGCCGTAACCCGGCAGGACTCCGCCGCTGCGGTCGGCGTAGGGGCCGTCGCCGGGCATCCGGGACGCGACCGACGTGATGTTGACGATCGAGCCGCCACCCGCGTCGATCATGTCCGGGCACACCAACTGCATCAGCTCGTAGGCGGCAAAGACTGCGATCTCGAAGTGCCGCCGAAACGCGTGCAGGGGTGTGCTGACGAAACCCGGCCAGTCGGGCTTTGCGCCGGCAGATGCGGGCTTTGCGGACTGGGCCGGCGGCTTGGGGCGCCCTCGTCCCCCGGGCGGACGGCCGGGCGCGGTGAAGGCGGCGTTGTTGACCAGAATTGTGATGGGGCCCAGTGCTTCTCGTGCCGCATCCACCAACCGGGCGATGTCGTCGCGGTCGGTCAGATCGGCACGCACGGCCACCGCGTGTCCGCCGGCCGCCTCGACCTCGGCGACGGTCTCACCGATGGTTCCCGGCAACCGGTCGTCCCACACCTGCTCGGTGCGCCCGGCGACGGCCACCGCCGCGCCGTCGGCCGCGAGCGCCAGCGCGATCGCCCGGCCCAGGCCGCGGCTGCCGCCGGTGACGATCGCGGCCCGGCCCGCAAGCCGGCCCGTCATCCCGTTACCCCGTGCACGACGATCGCGGTCGTTTGATCCACCCACGCATCGTCCAGTTTTTCGTCCGGGCGTAACAGCATCCGCAGCATCGTCGCTCCCCCAATCAGCTCGATCAACCGATCCGGATCCACCTCGGAGTGCGCCTCGCCGCGGTCGACGGCCTCGCGAAGGCGCACCCGGACCGCGATGAACAGGTCGGTGAATCGCGACATCACCCTCGCGTTGAGATCGGGATCGGCCGTCATGTCGGCCACCAACCCGGGCAACGCGGCCCGCACCACCGGCGTGGTGAACACATCGCGGGTCGCCGCGATCATCATCCGGACGTCGGCGGCGATGTCACCGGCCGGGGACTCCAGCGCGGTCGGTGCCGTCGGAAAAGCCGCCTCGTGCACCAGCTCTGCCTTGCTCGACCACCGGCGATACAGCGCCGATTTCGTGGTGCCTGCGCGCTCGGCCACCGCGGCCAGGCTGAGGTTCGAATAGCCGATCTCCACAAGCAGTTCCGCGGTCGCCGACAGGATCGCCGAGTCGATGCGCGGGTCCCGGGGCCGGCCGGCGCCCGGGGCCTTGTCAAGGTAGGACGGGTCTGCTTTCATAACGCTACCTACCGTATCGTAATTGCGAGTATCAGCAGAAGTCTCGAAGAATGGAAGCACCCGTGTCGAATGAACCCGTGCTGGACAAAGTCGACCGACTTCAGCGATCCAGCCGCGACGTCACCACGCTGCCCGCGGTGATGGCGCAGTGGCTGTCGACCGTGCTGCCCGACGGGGCGAAACCCGAGGTGACGGTCGAAAGCGGCGTTGACGCCACGGGCATGTCGTCGGAAACCATCATTCTCTCTGCCCGCTGGCAACAGGACGGGCAGCCGATCGAGCAAAAACTCGTGGCGCGGGTGGCGCCCAGCGCCGAGGACGTCCAGGTCTTTCCGACCTATCGCCTGGACCACCAATTCGAAGTCATTCGCAAGGTCGGCGAACTCACCGATGTCCCGGTCCCCCGGGTGCGCTGGCTCGAGCCCACCGGAGAGGTTCTGGGCACACCCTTCTTCCTCATGGACTACGTCGACGGCGAGGTCCCACCGGACGTCATGCCCTACACCTTCGGCGGCAATTGGTTCGCCGATGCGCCCGCCGAGCGCCAGCGCGAACTGCAGGACGCCACGGTGGGCGTGCTGGCCAAGTTGCACGCAATCCCAAACGCCCAGAAGACATTTGAGTTTCTCTCTCAAGGTGGCGATACCGCCCTGCGCGGGCACTTCAATTGGGTGCGGTCCTGGTACGACTTCGCGGTGCCCGACATCGGCCGATCGCCGCTGCTGGAGCGGACTTTCGAGTGGCTCGAGGACAACTGGCCGCACGAGGTGGACGCGCGAGAGCCCGTGCTGCTGTGGGGCGACGCGCGGGTGGGCAACGTGCTGTACCGCGACTTTGCCCCGGTCGCGGTGCTGGACTGGGAAATGGTCGCGCTGGGGCCACGGGAGCTCGACGTTGCCTGGATGATATTCGCGCACATGGTGTTTCAAGAGCTCGCCGGTCTGGCGACGCTGCCGGGCCTGCCCGAGGTGATGCGTGAGGACGACGTCCGTGCCACCTATCAGCGACTCACCGGCGTCGACGTGGGCGACCTGCATTGGTTCTACGTCTACTCGGGGGTGATGTGGGCCGTCGTTTTCATGCGCACCGGCGCGCGACGCGTGCACTTCGGCGAAACCGAAAAACCCGACGACGTCGAATCGCTGTTCTATCACGCCGGATTGATGCGCCGTTTAATCGGCGAGGGTCTAATCGGTGAAGGTTTAAAGGGAGAGGATCAGTAATGCTTGGCCCGCTTGACGAGTTCCCGGTACATCAAATTCCACAACCGATCGCATGGCCGGGTTCCTCGGACCGCAACTTCTACGACCGTTCCTACTTCAACGCCCACGACCGCACCGGGGACATCTTCGTGATCAGCGGCATCGGCTACTACCCCAACCTCGGGGTCAAGGACGCGTTCTTTCTCGTCAGGCGTGGCGACACGCAGACCGCGGTGCACCTGTCCGACGCCATTGACCAGGACCGGCTCAACCAGAACGTCAACGGCTACCGGATCGAGGTGATCGAGCCGCTGCACAAACTCCGGCTGGTCCTCGACGAAACCGAAGGAATCGCAGCCGATCTCACCTGGGAAGGCCTGTTCGACGTCGTCCAGGAACAGCCGCACCTGATGCGGTCCGGCAACCGGGTGACCCTGGACGCGCAGCGCTTCGCCCAGCTCGGCTCCTGGAGCGGCCGCGTCGCCATCGACGGGCAGGAGATCGCCGTCGACTCCGCGACCTGGCTCGGCAGCCGCGATCGGTCCTGGGGCATCCGGCCGATTGGCGAACCCGAGCCGGCAGGCCGGCCCGCCGACCCGCCATTCGAGGGCATGTGGTGGCTCTACGTGCCGATGGCCTTCGACGAGTTCGCGATCGTGCTGATCATCCAGGAGGAGCCCGACGGGTTCCGTTCGCTCAACGACTGCACCCGGGTGTGGCGCGACGGCAGGGTCGAACAGCTGGGCTGGCCGCGGGTCAAGATTCACTACCGCTCCGGTACCCGCATCCCGACCGGCGCCACCATCGACGCGACCGCCCCCGACGGCACCCCTGTCCACTTCGACGTGGAGTCCAAGCTGCCGGTGCCCATCCACGTGGGCGGCGGATACGGCGGCGATTCGGACTGGCTGCACGGCATGTGGAAAGGCGAAAAGTTCGTCGAACGCCTGACGTACGACATGACCGACCCGGCGATCATCGGGCGCTCCGGCTTTGGCGTGATCGACCATGTCGGGCGTGCGCTGTGCCGCGACGGCGACGGCGAACCGGTCGAAGGCTGGGGCCTCTACGAGCACGGCGCGCTGGGCCGCCACGACCCGTCGGGCTTCAAGGACTGGTTAACGGTGGCGCCCTAGGCGTTTCGGCTAGGTCTTTCGGCTAGGTCTTTCGGCTAAGTCTTTCGGCTAAGCCCGCCTAGCTGGGCCGCTCGAAAGTTTGCAAACTGGTCCGGAAGCGTTCGGCGCCGACCGGGTTCGAGATTTCGATGACGAAGTCCGGCAGCGCGTTGGCGGTGGGTTTCCCGTCGGGACCGGCCGCGCCCGGCTCCGCATTCCACTCGATCAGGTGCACGTGAACCGCGTAGCGGCCGGGGGGCAGCGGGAGCGCCACGAAGTCACCGTCGTCCCACCCGACAGCCTCCAGCCCGCCCAAGCGCGCAGAGCCCCGGCTGACGAACAAGTACGGCTCGGAGGAGACCAGGCGATATCGCTGCTCGCGGTCGGTCAACCCGGGCCGGGTCTGACCACCCCGCACCGCGAACTGGAACGCCCCGTCGCCCCCGATGTAGATCGGCACGAACGCGCCCGCGTCGATGTGCCGCAGCAGCGCCGCATCCTCGGATACCTCGTCCTCCCAGCTTTCGAAGTCCGTGATGGCGCCGAAGCGCTCCGGTTGCCAGATCGCGAACATCCCGGCGTCCGTACGCACCGGTTCGGATAACTCCCACTCAGCAACCATGTCCGCGACCATGTCAAAAGCCAACGTCAAGTCATTTCACGGCTTTTAATGCACCTGCTCAACCGTTGTCGTCACCCCGGACGACGACCCGGAAAGACCGGGCAATCCAGAATTATGCTACGAACGCGTCAAAATGCGGTTGACTAGAGTCCGTGACCGACCCTCCCCGGATTGTCGACGTCGTCGTGGTAGGGGCTGGCTTTGCCGGGTTGACCGCGGCGCGAGAGCTGGCGCGGCAGGGTCATGATGTGCTGGTCTTCGAGGGCCGCGACCGGGTCGGCGGCCGTTCGTTCACCGGCAGCGTCGCGGGATTGCCCGCCGATCTGGGCGGCACGTTCGTCGGCCCGACCCAGGACGCGGTACTGGCGCTGGCGGCCGAGCTCGACGTCGCGACCGCGCCGACACACCACGCTGGCAAGAACGTGATCCACTGGCGCGGCTGGGCGCGTTCGTACCGCGGCACCATCCCCAAGCTCTCACTGACCGGGCTGATCGACATCGGCAGGCTGCGTTGGCAATTCGACAGAATTGCGCGCAGCATCCCGCTGGCAGCACCGTGGGACGCGCGCCGCGCCCGCGAGCTCGACGACCTCTCGCTCGGCGAGTGGCTGCGCGCGATGCGCGCCACCGCCTCGTCCCGCGACCTGCTCGCCATCATGGCGCGGGTGACGTGGGGGTGCGAACCTGACGACGTATCGATGTTGCACGCCGCCCGCTACACGCACGCCGCCGGCGGCCTGGACCGGCTGCTCGACGTCGAAAACGGTGCGCAGCAGGATCGTTTCCCGGGCGGCACCCAGCAGATCGCCGAGGCGGCGGCCGCCGAACTGGGCGACCGGGTAATGCTCAACGCGCCGGTGCGCCGGATCGAAAGACACGGTGCGGGCGTGACGGTGTCCTCCGATCGCGGCCAGACCGAGGCCGGGTTCGTCATCGTCGCCATCCCCCCGGCCCATCGCGCATCTATCGAATTCGCTCCCCCGCTGCCGCCCGAGTACACCGAGCTGGCCAAGAATTGGCCGCAGGGCCGGCTCAGCAAGGCTTACGCGGCCTACTCCACGCCGTTCTGGCGGGACGACGGCTTCTCGGGCCAGGCGCTGTCCGACAAGGGCCCGGTGTTCATCACTTTCGACGTCAGCCCGCACGCCGACGGGCCCGGCATCTTGATGGGGTTCGTCGACGCCCGCGCATTCGACTCGCTACCCACCGACCAACGCCGCCGAGATGCGTTGCGCTGCTTCGCCAGCCTGTTCGGGGAAGAGGCGCTCAAACCGCTCGACTATGTCGATCACCGTTGGGGCGCAGAGGATTTCGCACCCGGCGGCCCCACTGCGGCCGTGCCACCCGGGTCGTGGACGCGATACGGTCCGTGGTTGCGCGAGCCCGTCGGTCCCATTCACTGGGCCGGCACCGAGACCGCGGACGAGTGGACGGGGTATCTCGACGGCGCCGTCCGGTCGGGCCAGCGGGCGGCCGCGGAGATCGCCGCCCTCCTGTTATGAGCTGAGCTGTACCTCGCGGGCCGGCAGCCTGTGGGTCACGGATTCGGCCAGTGTTCGCAGCTGTCCGTTCACCTCGTGAGGGTGTTCCAGCATCGAGCAGTGTCCGCCCGGCAGCTCGACAAGTCCGACGACGTTGGGCGCGGTGCGCGCGATCCTGCGGGACTGACCGATCGGCGTCAGACGATCGCGTTCGCTGCCGATGACCAACGTCGGCACCGTCAAACCGTCCAACTCGAGGTAGCGCGAACCCAGGGCATCCACGAGCATCTTCGCGCAGCCGCCGCGCCCCGCCGGTGATGTCCGAGCGAACAGCTCGTAGATGAGCCGCGCAGCGCTCGGGTCGGCGTCCCTGCCGACCGCCAGCATCGCAACCAGGTAGCGACTCGCGAACCGGGCCGCGGTGGGCACCGGAAACCCGCCGAACGCGCCGATCAATCCGCGCGCGGCCATGACGCGGGCCTCCGAAAATCCACGCAGTTCCCTGGGGACCGACATCAGCTTCACTTCGCGCACCAGGTCCCCGGTGGTGGTGTTGATCAGCGCGACCGCGTCGGCACGCTGGCGAACCCTGTCGCGGTAGTGCGCCGACCAGGCGGCGATGGTGATGCCACCCATCGAGTGCCCCGCCAGCACCGCACGCTCGTGCGGCGCCAACGTCGCCTCCAGCACCGAATTCAGGTCGGACGCAAGGTGTTCGAGGCTATAGCCGCCGCGCCCCTTACCCTTGGGGACACCGCTGCGGCCGTGGCCGCGATGGTCGAAGGCAATCACCCGGTAGTCGGAGGCGAGGTCGGCGATCTGATATGTCCACGCGCGGATCGCGCAGGTGATCCCGTGCGTCAGAACAATCGGATAGCCGTCGGCCGGCCCGAAGACCTCCGTGTGCAGCGGGGTGCCGTCGGCCCCGCGGACCGTCAGAGTGCGGCTCGGGGGCAGTGCATCAGGCAGCCGGTGAATCGTGCTTGTCGCTTGTCGAGCACTCATCGCTGCTCCCCCCTCGAACACGGCCCCGTTGCCGCACCCTGGATGTGACCGAGTTTACGTGGAATCAACGACGGACTGGCCGGAATCGGCCAAATGCATCCCGGAAATTTCGGACGCCCGTCCAACAATCATCCAGCTTATTCCGGCCGGGTGTGAGACGCTGACCAACGTGTCCCCGATGTCGCGTCGGGAGTTTTTCGCGGCCACGACGAGCGTGGTCGGGGGGACGCTGGTGGCCGCCTGCGCGTCGGATCCCCCATCGCCACCGGACACCAGATCGGTCCTCATCGTCGGCGCGGGGATGGCGGGTTTATCCGCCGCACGCAGCCTCGCCGACGCGGGGTGGCCGGTGCGCCTGATCGAAGCCCGCGATCGCATCGGCGGCAGGGTGTACACCAACCGCGATTGGGGCGCTCCGCTCGAGATGGGCGCGTCCTGGATCCACGGCACGACGAACAACCCGCTGACGGACCTGGCACGGCGGGCGCAAGCACGGCATGTTCCGACCGACTATCACGGGTGGACGAAGCTCGCGGTCGACCCGCGGCTGCCGTCGCTGGACTACCACCCACGGCGCTGGCGCACGTTCGTCGACCAGGCCCGCGACGACGTCGACGGCGGCAGTCTCGGCGCCGCGGTCCACGCCGCTGCCACCGACGCCGAACTTTCCGAGTCCGACCGCGCCCAGTTGGCATTTTTCGTCGCCACCGAGATCGAGGACGAGTACGCGGCCGGCGCGGATCAGCTGTCCGCCAAGGCATTTGACAAGGGCGATTACTGCGGCGGCGACCAGGACGTGATCACAACCGGCTACGACGCCCTGCCGCGGCTCCTGGCCGAGGGGCTGCAGATCGTGCTGAATAGCCCGGTAACCGCGATCGCGCGACGAGACAGGTCCGTCGTGGTGCGCACGAAAGACCGCTCCTTCGAGGGACCCGCCGCGATCGTGACGGTTCCGCTCGGTGTGCTGAAATCCGGTGCCATCGCCTTCGATCCGCCCCTTCCGGACGGACACGCCCACGCGATTGACGCGCTCGGCTTCGGCGTGCTGTCCAAGAGCTACTTCCGCTTCAGCCGGCGCACCTGGGACGCGGAGAACGCCTTCTACCTGTACCTCGGACACGAGCCCGGCGCGTGGTCGCAATGGTTCACCTTGCCGGGCACCTCGGGTCCGATTGTGTTGGCGTTCAACGCCGGTGACCGCGGCCGCGCGGTGGAGTCGTCCTCCCCGAGGGATCTCATGGCCGGCGCGCTGCCCATTGCGCGGCAGCTGTTCGGCGACGACATCGCGCCCGTCGAGGTCGCGACGTCGACGTGGACCACCGATCCCTACGCCCGCGGCGCCTATTCATTCCACGCACCCGGCTCCGGCCTCGACGACCGGCGGCAGCTGCAGCAGCCGATCGACGACCGGCTCTATCTTGCGGGCGAGGCCGTCGGCGTCGACAATCCGGCGACCGTGACCGGCGCCGTGCTCAGCGGCCGCTACGCCGCCGGCCAATTGATGCGTCGGGTAAGGGTCGGGTAAAGGTGGAAACGTGACGGCTCCGAAGGGGCGTTCTACGGCCGACGTCGTGGCGACTGTGATCATGTTGACGGTCGCGGCAACGACGGCGTCGCTTTCCCTACTTATCTCGTTCTTTTTCGCAATGGCGACCGACGCGTGTGGAGACAACTGCAACACCGCGGCGCTCGATTGGGTCTACCCCGTGACGTGGGGTGGTATCGCGATCGGCGCGATAGTCGCGATCGCGGGCGTCGCCGTCGCGGCCAACCGCGGCCGGGTCATGTGGGTATGGCCGACGATCGCCGTGGCGCTGATCGTCGTCACCTTCGTCATCGGAGGGGAGTTAGCCGACTCGGTCAACCCGCATCACTAATGGCCGAGTCGGCGAGTGCCACAGCAGAATTCGCGGGCTAACGCTCCAGGGCCCTCGCGCAGGCGTTGAGGATCGCAAGGAAGCTGGAACGCAGCAGCCGAAGGCTGATCGCCTCGAGCACCTTGCCGCCGGCCACCGCCGGATGGGTGTAGTTGGTCAGCCAGTCGACGTCAGTGCCGCCACCCGAAGACGTGCCCGAAGACGCGCCCGAAGGCGTGAACGTCAGGGTCCCGCCCTCGTGGTCGAACGGCGGGAAGGACCGGACGATGAGGTAGGAGTAGCTGTGCGGCCGATCGTAGGCCGTGATTTCTTCGCGAAACCACGTGCCAAGCCCGACCACCTCGCGCACCGCACCCGCGCCGGGCGCCGCGGAGTCCTTCGCGTAACCGGCCTTGAGGACCAGCGGAGCGGCCGCCAGGTTGGCCGGGTCGGCCAACCAGTCGAAGACCTGGTCCACCGGCGCGGCGATCGTCCGCTCCAAATGAATCTCGACCATGACCACATGCTAGACGCCATTCGACCCGTGCTGGCGAGGGGGTCTGGCGTAAAGCTTTGCTTACGAGGGTTTTTCGTTCAAGTGTGCTGCGATTCTTCGACGAGCTGCAGGGCTTCGGGAACCGAATCGACGAGAGGCAAGCCGTGGTCGGCCACGACTCGGGTGAGCCGACGCAGCGTCGGACCGCCGACCATGTCGCACCGCAACCTGGCTTCTTGGTTTTCGTGATTGAGGATGATCAGCGCGCGAAGGCCGGCTACATCGAGAAACTCGAGGAGACGCAAATCAAGGATCAGAGGAACGTCCGGCCGCTCAATGCGGCGGATCGCCCGGGATACCAAGTCCGCGTTCGACGCGTCGATTTCGCCGCCGACGCGTACGACCGTCGCCGGGCCCCGCTCTTGAACACACAGTTGTGCCCCGGCACAGTCGATCAGCTCTGGTCTGTGGAGATCCGGTGCGGAGAAGACAAAGGCAGCCATGTGATTGCGCCCATCTAGGGTGGTGACGATAGCCCCGGGTGAACGGGGGCTGTGGACTCAACCTGAGGTAAAGCGTACGCCCGCAGCCGCACCGAGCGATGCCGAACCAGGCCGCGCAATTCGACGGCCGGGTGCGAACACCCTGCCGCACAGGCTATTCCGGGTTTGTTCGGCCTGCCCGAGCAGCCTAGGAGCCTTCGTTTCCTGGCTCGGGTCCGCTGATCCGCTTCGTTTTTCGGCTTGCAGTCAGCTCATTGTTGAGTGTCGTATGTGGGCTCTGGCCATAGGTCTGCCGATAGAGCACCGCGAACCGGCCCGTGTGGGCAAAACCCCATCGCTGCGCAACCTCGGTAACGGTGGTCCCAGAACGGTCGCCGTTCATCAAGTCCTGGTGCGCGCGATGCAGCCGAACGCGACGCAGATACTCCGTCGGGGTGGTGTCGAGCCGCTGCCGGAAGAGGTATTGCACCGCTCGGGGCGTCAGATGGACGGCGGCCGCCACATCGCCGACGCCGACGTCACCGGCGGCGTGGCGATGGATGAATTTCACCGCGTCTTTCAGCGTTTCCGGCACCGCGGGGTCACTCAGCAGATCCTGCTGCAGGGTGACGTTCGACGGGTAGCATTCGAGCAGCGCCGTGGCCAGTAGGGGCGCCGCCCCCCCGGCGATCAACGGTTGGTGCACGGTATCCGACGAAGCAAGGGTGGCTATCACGTAATCCAGCGCTCGATGCCACGCGCGCACGGCGGCGCCCGAGCGTGGGCGCGAGCTGAGGAAGCGAATGTGCTGCGGTACCGGAGCAAGGCGGTCGGCGGCGACCTTGCGCAGCGCGTCGGCGCCGACGGTGACAACGTCGAAGCGGGCGCCGTTCACGTGCACCACGCAGGACATGCCGTGGGCTATCAGCAGCGGAGAGTCCGCGATCGGCAGTGGACCACCCGTCACCGACAAAGATCCCGCGCGGGGCTGGATCACGAGAACGGAGTCGGCGAGTGGAATCTTGCACGCCATCCGACCCTTAATCATCACCTCGTCGAAAGTCAGTTCAGCCGCTTCGCACCGCCGATGGGCGACGGTCGAACCCCGAGCGAGGCCCGTAATCAGCCAACCGGGTTTGTAGGCGTCGGCGAAGAATCGAGTCGCCGCAACGGGATCGCCGGTGCGGAATTGCTCGTACCTGACGGCAGCCGGGGCGTGCATGGCGCCGGGATCCGCGTCATGGGCGAGGGCCGGACCGGCATGATCTGCGTTGTGCAGGTCGACGTGAACCGCGCTGAACTCACCGGCTGAGCCCGGGACGGGGCCGGAGGCTACGTTTTCGGTGATGCTCGTCATTGTATGGCTCGGCATCGGGCCTAACAAAGACTACTCCGCGCAGCGCCCATCGCGTCACCGAACGGCTGTCGGCTGCAACGATCGGGTCGGCGACTGTTTGGAACCGAGCTGCCGGTATATGTTCAGCGCGTCGAGCGCGACCCGGTCCCAGGTGAAGCGCGACAATACTCTGCAGCGACCCGCCGCACCCATACTCTGGCACCGAAACTCTTGTGCCAAAAGGCTTCTCAACGTCGCAGCCAAGTCGTTGGGGTGGTCCAACATCAACCCGGTTACTGAATCAACGACCACGTCGGCCAGGACACCGACCGGCAAGGCGACCACCGCCACCCCGCTGGCCATGGCCGCTAACGCGGGCGCTGCCCGCGGTGGCTGCCGAGGTGTGCACGCGAGAACATCGGCGGATCGCACCATCATCGATAGCTCGGCACCGGACACGGTACCGACGAAGCGCACCCGGTCGGCCACGCCCAATTCTGCGGCAAGACGTTTCAGACCGTTGCGCGCCTTGGTGTGGGTACGGTCGGTGACACGGTCGGTGATATCTGTCTCCGCGACGACAAGCTCGGTATCCGGAACCCTTGGCATCGCGCCAATCGCGATGTCGAAGCCGTTGCCCGGCAACGGGTTCGGCGCCATACATAGGACACGATGCAGGGTGGTGCGGCCCAGCACCGGACCCACCGAGGTGTACTGCTCGACGTCGACGCCGCTCGTCAGGACGGACACCCGCGCCCGACCATGCCGCACCCTGGCCAGCGCGGAGACGTCGGCGCTGCTCTCGACGGTCACCCAGTTCGCATTGCGCGCCAAGAGCGGCTCGATACGTTCGCGCTCGGTGACCCGAGCTACCTTGCGCTTGCCCCCGGCGGATTGCGGACACGACACCAGGGGCCCGAACGTCTGAACGGTCGGTAGGTTTTGTCGCCGTGCGGCCAGCTGAGCCGCCAGCCCGCCCAGCCATCCGTACGCGTGCACGATGTCCGGTCGATCCGCGGACCACAGCCGCTCGAGTGTGGCCGCCCACTCACCGACGAATGGCAATAGGGCGGCATCTTTGCCCACGCTCGCGGGGCCCACCCTCAGCCCGACGGCCCGATAGCCCCAATCGGCGCCGACTTCTCCCGTGGGTCGATCCGCTTGCCGAAGGTAGGCCGTGGCGTGCTCCCCCTGGGCCGCAAGCGCGGTACACAGCCGCCTCGTGTCGTCACCGATGAAGTCGTCGCCTCCGACGATCGCGATCTTCACCGCAGACTCCCTTCCGGGCTCGGGGATCCCTTCGGGCGCCGTTGACCCGCCAACACACGCGCAATAAATCCGTACCCAGCACCCGCTGTCGACGAAACTCGGCGTCCCTGGTGCTTCGTCTGTTGTCCCGCACGCTTCGGATTGTGGATACAACGCAGGCTGGAAAAGGGGCCGAAGGGGCGCTTCGCCGCCGGGACTGCTGTAGACCGCTAATGGGTGGACACTGGATAGATGGCGACCCAAGCCACGGCTGTTGAGCTGGTGGTTCTGCTGGCCTCAGCTGGCGGCCTGGATGCGTTGTCCGTGGTGCTCCATGATCTGCCGCCCGAGTTTCCCGCCGCGGTCGTCGTGCAACAGCATCTCGGCGGGTCTGCCAGTGTGCTGCCCACGATCCTGGCCAGGTCAACCGAGCATCGGGTGGACTGGGCGTCCGACGGCGAGCCGCTCGAACCGGGGCAGGTGATCGTGTGCCCGCCGGAAATGCACATGGAGCTGGAGGCCGACGGTTCCTGCCGCCTGCACAAAGTGCGGGAGCGCGGCGACCGGCCCTTCGACGCGCTGCTGACCTCGGTGGCCCGCTCGTATGGTGCGCGGGGGTTAGCCGTGGTGTTGTCGGGCTCCGGCCGCGACGGGGCGGAGGGCACGGCGGCGATGAAGCGAGTCGGCGCCATCGTGATCGCGCAGAGCCCCGACACCGCCGACTACCCCTCGATGCCGATGGCCGCGGCTGAAGCCGGCGCCGACCTGGTGCTACCGATCCATGAGATCGGTGCAGTCCTGGCCGACGTCGTCGGAGGCGCACCGCTGCCCCGGCGAGGTGGCTCGGGTAGCGGCTCCGACAGGGTCGACCACGCTGCCGAAACGAGTCAAGAGAGCGACCCGACGCCCAGCAGCGAGACACGCCAGACCCCCAACAGCGCGGCCGCCCGCGCCGAAACCGCCCGGCTGCGTGCGATGGAACTCCGGCGCAGACGCGAGGAGCTGTCCGCCGGCGTCGGCCCCAGCGCGGAGACTGTGGCCATCGCGCGACGCAGGGCCCAAGAGTCGTTGCGCCGCGCACAACTGGCGCACCAGGCCGCCTCACGCGCGGCGGCGGAGTGGGGGCGCTGACGCGGGCACTGACGGTCCCGCGCGGCTACCCCACAACCTCCATCAGTAGCAGCGCCCCGCCGACGTCTCCCCCGGCTGATCGAAATGGCGTGCAGGTGACGCGTACTTGCGCGGGGCGGCCGCGCCGGTTGATCGCGTCCACCACCGTCTGGCTGGAGGTATCGGAGTCGACAAACGCGTTGCCGATCAGCGGACGCACCGTGTCGATGGGCAAGCCGATGTCCAGCCCTGTCAATTTCGACCCCGTCGTCTCGTCGGCGCGCAGACCCCAGAGGTCCTCGCACCCGCGGTTCCACACGACCACCCTCATTTCCCGGTCCACCACGACCATTCCCAGCTGGACGGAGTTGATCAGCGAATCCAGGAAGTTCTTGGCGTCGTCGAGTTCCACGCTGCGTTCGCGCAGCGTTTCGTTGATGGTGTGCAGTTCGTCGTTCGTGGACTGCAACTCCTCGTTCATCGTCTCGAGTTCTTCGTTGGTGGACTGCAATTCCTCGTTGGTGGTCTCGAGCTCCTCGACGGTGGACTGCAATTCCTCGTTGGTCGTCTCGAGCTCCTCGTTGGTGGATTGCAGCTCTTCGTAGGCCGCCTCGAGCTGGCGGTTGGTCTGCACGACCTTGTCCAGCAGCGCGCGCGTCGCGGTGACGTCGAAGAACACGATGGAAACCCCGAGCAGGCCGTTTTCGGCGTCGACGAGCGGGTTGATATGGATCTCGAACCACACCGTTTCGGCGCCTGGCCGTTGCCATTTGACGTCGGGGATCCGCGCCGAACGCCGCTCCACCTTGGCCTGCTCCAGGTAGGCCCGCAGCTCGACCGGACGATACGACACTTCCAGGTCGCGCAGCAGCCGGCCGATGTCCCGAGCCGACAGGCCGAAGATGCTCTCCGCCTGCTGGTTGATCATCGCCACGGTGTCTTCGCCGGTGACCACGATCTGCGCAACCGGGCTGGCCCGAAACGCCAAGTCGCGCACCGTGGTCAGGCCCGGTAGCTCGCCGTGCCGGTCGTAGAATGCCGCGGCCGGATCGTAGCGTTCTAGCCCGTTGTGGGTCCCCGCTGCCTTGCGAAAGATCCGGTTCTTCAGGTCCAGCGGGGTAAACCGGTCACCGTGGCTCAGCAGCATCTCGGCGTGGCCGAGAAAGAGCGTGCCCTGTGGTCCCAGCGCAAAATGTAGGCGCCCCAAGACGTTTCGTTGTGTCTCCGCATTGAGGTACATCAGGGTATTACGGCATACCAGCAAGTCGACGCGGGAGATCGGCGCGTCCTTGACGAGGTCGTTGCGACCGAATATCACCGCGCGGCGCAAATCTTTGTGAAATATGTAGCGGCCGTTGAGCTGCTCGAAATAGCGCGCCAACAGATCCTGCGGCACCGACTCGACGGCCCTGGAGTCGTAGGAGGCAGTGCGCGCCTCGGCGAGCGCCTCCTCGTCGATGTCCGTGGCGTAGATCTTGACCCGCTGCCGGAACGCGTCGGGACCCAGCGCTTCCGCCAGTAGCATCGCCAACGTGTAGGCCTCCTGCCCGGACGCGCATCCCGCGCTCCACACCCGAATCGGGTCGTCGGGGCCGCGCTCGGCCATCATCCGCGGGATGACCTCGGCGCTGATGAATTCCCACGCCTCCGGATCCCGGAAGAACGCGGTGACGTTGATGAGGATGGTGTTGAACAGCGAGGCGAATTCGTCCGAGCTGGCCTGCAAAACGTCGAGGTATTCCTCGAACGAGGTGTATCCGGCCTGATCCATCCGGTGACGGACGCGCCGCATCAGCGAGGTCCGCTTGTAGCCGGTGAAGTCGAAGCCGCGGGAATCGCGCATGTAGCGCAACAAGGCCTCGAAGGCTTCGTCAGTGGTGCCGTCCATTCGGTCCCGTTTCGAAGAGAGCGTCTGCCGGAGGACTAGAACACTACTCGCGACGTCAGAACTTATTTTCGCGACCGACGACGGCCCATACCGTCTTGCCCGACGCCGTCGGTGTGCTTCGCCAGGCACGACACAGCGCGGAAACGATCGCCAGCCCGGACACGATATCGGCGCCTCGATCGGGATCCTCGTGCCGGGCCGCCTGCCGGTCACTGCCGTCCTCGACGGCGACCGTGACGCTGTCCTTGTGGGACTCGACGATCAGGACCGGCGCGCTGTCGGTGTGGGCGAGGACGTTTTCGACGAAGACTGTCGCTACCGTGGCCGCCGCCGGAATCAGCTCACGCTTGTCCCACTTGGTGAGCCAATCGGTAACCATCGCGCGGGCAAGGCCGACACTGATCCTGCTGTCGGGAAGCTGGGTGCGCGCCCGCCGCCGCACGGGTAACGACCGATCGCGGACGGCGTCCAGCGCCGACTGCCGGGTCGGGTGCACGGGGACATACCGCGACACGCCCGTGGCGGTGATGGCCCGCACCGATCGCCGCGATTCGCACACCACCAGGATCGGCACATCCGGCCAGACACTGACGTGCCAGCGAGCACTGGTGAATACCGACCACGCGGATCCGGATGGCACCCATAAGTTGTTGACGTCGACGATCACGGCGCGGGGCTCGTCGAGCGCGGCCTTGATGATGGCGTCGCGCAAGCCACGGTAGGTAGCGCCGTCCAACACGCCGGTGACCGTCACGTAGGCCACGTCGTCGCAGCGTTCCACGTCAACCCTGATGGGCTCGGTGAATTCAGCCCGCGGCGTCACCGACATCACCCGACCGGGGGGCGCTGGCCGATAGCCGCTGGCCGAGGACCGTCAGGGCACCTTCGGTTTCCGCGGCCAGCGCGGTATACCGCGCGTAGAGCGGTCCGTGCCCGACGTTGTCGGCGAGTTGCCTGGCCAGCCTCGCCTTTTCCTGCAAGCTGCGCAGGGCGACCCACAGCGCGTTCTCGACTTCGTTGTCGCGGGCGGTCAGCAGCGAGTCGGGTGTCCATGCGTGACCCACGCGGCAGCGGAAGTGACCCTCGCCGATCGAAACCAACGACCCGTTGCAGTCCGGGCACGTGTACCCCGATGCCGGACCCAGTTCCTGGGTATCGAAGTTGGTGGAGAATCGGCGCGTCATGGCGATGCGGTTCTCGAGCTCCATCCGAGCGTCGGGCTCCATGTTCGGCTCCTTGATCTCAAGCTGCGAAAGCTTTTTGAGCATTTCGCCCATGTCGGCCGCCGCCGCCAGGTGGTCCAGCACGCCCGCTTCGCGCGCCTTGGCCGGCAGCGCCGGAAAAAGTGCGTCGTCGAGCGACTGGCCGATCGTCTTGCCGCCGCGCGAGCGGATCGCTGCCAGCCCCAGTACACCGTCGTCGAGCACACCAGACATGAGGATCCCGACGACACGGGGACCGAACGCCAATGCAACCGAGCGGAACAATGCGTTGATCGCCGGCCGATGTCCGTTCTCGGTCGGTCCCTGCGACAGCACCACGCGATGGTCGGCGACCAGCAGATGGCGATCCGGGCGCGCGACATAGATGTGTCCCGATTGCAGGCACGCCCCGTCCTCGGCCGTCGCGGCGGGCAGCGGCCCACTGCGGTCGATGATGCGCGCGAGGATGCTCGGTGCACCGGGGGGAATGTGCAAAGCCATCAAGTACGCGTAGGGCAGATCGGTCGGCAGTCCGGCGGCCAGATTCGACAGTGCTTCGACACCCCCCGCCGATGCACCGATCGCCACTACGCCACTGACGCCATTGAGGTCGCCGTTTACCTCGGTCGCCTGTATCACCACTCTCGACTACCCCCCTCAAGGGTAGGCAACCGCGGAGCCGGTGGATAGATGCGTGGACAGATGCGCGGGCCACCGTTTGCGCCGGTTGATCAGTGGTACCCAAAACCGGATAGCCCGCGCCGTGATGTAGCCGTGAGGCAGGAGGGAACCCATGGGCAGCGACCACATGTCCGATCCGAAGCAGCGCGATCTGGAACCGTCCCGCTTCCGTCGCGATACCGGATACCTGACCACCCAGCAGGGTGTCCGCGTCGACGACACCGATGACTCGCTGACGGTCGGCGAGCGGGGACCGACGCTGCTGGAGGATTTCCACGCCCGGGAGAAGATCACCCACTTCGACCACGAGCGCATACCGGAGCGAGTGGTGCACGCGCGGGGCGCCGGCGCGTACGGCTTCTTCGAACCGTACGACGACTGGCTGGCCGAGTACACCGCGGCGAAATTTCTGGCCACACCCGGAACCCAGACCCCGGTCTTCGTCCGCTTCTCGACGGTGGCCGGGTCGCGCGGTTCGGCCGACACCGTCCGCGACGTGCGCGGCTTTGCCACCAAATTCTATACAGCACAAGGCAATTACGATCTTGTCGGAAACAACTTTCCGGTCTTCTTCATCCAGGATGGGATCAAGTTTCCCGACTTCGTGCACGCCGTCAAACCCGAGCCGCACAACGAGATTCCGCAGGCGCAGTCGGCGCACGACACGTTGTGGGACTTCGTCTCGCTGCAGCCCGAAACGCTGCACACGATCATGTGGCTGATGTCGGACCGGGCGCTACCGCGCAGCTACCGGATGATGCAGGGCTTCGGAGTGCACACGTTCCGGCTGGTAAACGCCAGCGGTGAAGGCACTTTCGTGAAGTTCCATTGGAAGCCGCGGCTCGGCGTGCACTCATTGATCTGGGATGAATGTCAGAAGGTCGCCGGCAAAGACCCCGATTACAACCGCCGCGACCTGTGGGAGGCCATCGAGTCGGGCCAGTACCCGGAATGGGAACTCGGTGTGCAGCTCGTGGCCGAGGCCGACGAGTTCAAGTTCGACTTCGACCTTCTCGACGCCACGAAAATCATTCCCGAGGAACAGGTTCCGGTTCGCCCCGTGGGGAAGATGGTGCTGAACCGCAACCCGGACAACTTTTTCGCCGAAACCGAACAGGTGGCGTTTCACACCGCGAACGTGGTACCGGGGATCGACTTCACCAACGATCCGTTGTTGCAGTTCCGCAACTTCTCCTACCTCGACACCCAGCTGATCCGTCTCGGCGGTCCCAATTTTGCGCAACTGCCGGTCAATCGGCCGGTAGCCGAGGTGCTCAATAACCAGCAGGACGGCTACGGTCAGCACAGGATCCCACAGGGCCGATCGAGCTACTACAAGAACACCTTGGGTAGCGGGTGTCCCGCGCTGGCCAATGACGACGTCTTCCGGCACTACACCCAGCGAATGGACGGCGCCGCGATGCGCAAGCGCGCCAAGTCTTTTGAAAATCACTACAGTCAGGCGCGAATGTTCTGGAAGAGCATGTCGGCGGTCGAGGCCGAACACATCGTCGCCGCGTTCGCCTTTGAACTCGGCAAGGTCGAGGTCCCCGACATCCGGTCGGCGGTGGTGGGCCAACTCGCCCACATCGATCACGAGCTGGCGGGGCAGGTCGCGGCCAAGCTCGGGCTCCCCGAGCCGGAGCGCCAGCAGGTCGACGACGTGCCGGAGTCGCCGGCGCTGTCCCAGCTCACCGACGTTCCCGACACGATCGCCTCGCGCAAGATCGCGGTGCTGGCCGCCGACGGCGTGGACGTCGTCGGGACGCAGCGCTTTAAGGAGCTCATGCAGCAGCGCGGCGCGATGGTTGAAGTGCTGGCCCCGGTTGCCGGCGGAACTTTGGAGGGCGGATCGGGCGGCGAACTTCCCGTCGACCGCGCTTTCACCACCATGGCGTCCGTCCTGTACGACGCCGTCGTGGTGGCCTGCGGACCGCGCTCGGTGTCGACCCTCGCCAACGACGGGTACGCCGTGCACTTCGTGGTCGAGGCATACAAGCACCTCAAGCCGGTGGGTGCGTTCGGCGCCGGCATCGACCTGCTCCGCGCGGCGAACATTGAGAACCGGCTCGCCGATGACAACCCCGCGGATGACAACAGCGTCGTGAGCGATCAAGCCGTCGTGACCACCACGGCGGCCGCCGACGAATTTCCCGAGGAGTTCGTCGACGAATTCGCCGCAGCCCTGGCCCAACACCGCTGCTGGCAACGACAGACGGACCCCGTCCCCGCATAGCACAGGAGGTTTATCGTGCCCAGATCGTCGATCAAGAACGAAAAGATGTACCAGGAGCTACGCAAACAGGGCGACTCCAAAGAGAAAGCCGCGCGGATCTCCAACGCGGCCGCCAGCCGGGGCAAGTCGTCGGTGGGCCGCAAGGGCGGCAAGTCCGGGTCCTACGCCGACTGGACGGTACCGGAATTGAAGAAGCGGGCCAAAGAGCTTGGTATGTCGGGGTATTCGGGCCTGACGAAGGACAAACTGGTCGCCAAGCTGCGTAACCACTGAGTCCGCGGCTGAGTCGCTGAGATCTAGTCGAATCTAGTCGGTGAGCCCCAGCCGCTCGGCCAGCACCAAGAATGCGACCGCGTAGTCGTTGTCGGCGGTCCGTGATCTGATGCGATCCCAGTCCAGCCGTTCGCGGATCGCCCGCACGGCCGGCAGCAGCTTCGCGAAATCGCAGTGGTGCTCGTTGAGCGCGCGCAACTTCTGGATAACCACCAGGGTCGGCGGCAGCACCGGCATCGATATCGCCAACACGTCGCGCTGCTCGGCGCAGTCCAGGGTGGCCCGATCCACCGGCACGCCGTTCACCCGGTGCAACACATCCACGACCGTGCCTCCGGTGCGGGCCTTGAACAGCCAGTCCTCCGGCGGGTGTTCGACGGCGAATCCGGCGTCGTTCAAGGTCGCGACGGCGGCCGCCGCATCGGCCTCGGCGACCACCAGATCCACATCGTGGCTGGGTTCGGGTGCGCCGTATGCCCATAGCGCGTAGCTGCCCGCCAGCGCGAAACGCGGCCCATTCTCTTTGAGTGCCGACGCCGCGCCACGCAGCGCCTCGCGCAACCGCGCACAGTCGGCGGACACGTGTGCGCCAGTCTGAACGGCATCCGTCTGAATGGGGTTCATCGTGGATAGGTGATACCCGCCGGCCAGCGTCCGCAACCCGTCTAAGCGCCGTTTAAGCGTCGTTTAAGCGTCGGCCAAATGGGCAATCGACCAGGTATGTCAGTGCAAAGATCGGCGTCGGGTGACCGCGCGTGACTGCGGGCCTCGTGCAGCACTGGCTGGAGTCGGGACGACTCGAGTTGCCGCTGCCCGCGTCGGGCCGTACCGCTGAGCGCTGGCAAGGCCTGGCGGGCCTCGCCGAAGAGGACATCGCGGCGGCCCGGATCGCCGAGACCCACGTCGACGCCGTCGCAATATTGGACGAATTGGGCGGCAAGCCACCGGAATCGGGCCAGCTATGGGCCGTCTGGGCGGCCGAATCCCCCGACGCGGTGCTGACGGCCACCAAGATCAGCCGCGGGGCGTTCACGCTGAACGGCACCAAGGTGTGGTGCCAGGGAGCAGGGTTCTGCACCAATGCGCTCGTGACCGCGCGCCTCGACGACGGAAGGCGGGGACTGTTCGCGGTAGCGGTCCTCGACCATGCCGTCAAAGCGCTGCCCAGCACGTGGTGGAACGCCGGGATGGCCGGCAGCGACACCCGGCCGGTCCAGTTCACCAACGCCCACGCCGTCGCGGTGGGCGACCCCGGTGACTACCAGAACCGCCCCGGCTTCTGGCACGCCGCGATCGGCGTGGCCGCGTGCTGGCTCGGCGGCGCGCGCCGGGTCGCCGAACCGCTATACCGTTGCGCCGGAAGCAAATCGGCTGACGCCTACTCACTGGCCCATCTGGGTGCGGTGGACGCCGCACTGGCCGCCGGCGACGCAATGCTGGCCACCGCGGCAGCCCAGATCGACGACGACCCATTCGACCGGGCCGGCACCGCACAACTGCTGGCCCGCCGCGTGCGAAGCATCGTCGAACACGCGGCCGACGAAGCCATCACCCGCACCGGGCGCGCCCTGGGACCGGGCCCGCTGTGTCAGGACGGCCGGCACGCCCAACGGGTGGCCGATTTGAGCATCTATATCCGACAGAGTCACGCCGAGCGAGATCTTGCCGAGCTCGGACGACTCGCCGGCGACCACCGCTGGGGAACGACCGACGACCAGGTGAGGACCACGTGAGAGCGACCGTGACGACCATTGCGACAAGCAATTGCACGCGGTTTGCCGCCAGGCCGCTGACCCGCGGCGGCACCCCGGTGCCAATCTGGCTGGCTGCCCTCGACCGGGGTGCCCCGCCGCCACTGGATCTGACCGAATGCCCCGGCCTTATCGTCGTCGCACCCCATCCCGACGATGAGACGCTCGGCCTGGGCGCAACCATCGCGCAATTGGCCGCCTCGGGCACCGACGTCCAGGTGGTGTCGGTCAGCGACGGCGGCGCAGTCCGGCCCGACGCGTCGCGGTCCGAACGGCTCCGTCTGGCAGCGATACAGAAATACGAATTACGCAGGGCAACGGGCATTTTGGGGCTCCCTCCGCCGATATCACTGGGCCTGCCCGACGGCCGTATCGCCGACCACGAGGGCGGGCTCACCGAGACGCTGGTCAACATCCTCCTCGATGCCCGACCCGGGACATGGTGTGCCGCCACGTGGCGCGGCGACGGCCACCCCGACCACGAGGCAGCCGGGCGCGCTGCCGCGGCGGCGTGTGCGCGCACGGGTGCCACGCTGCTGGAGTATCCGGTCTGGATGTGGCACTGGGCTAACCCCGCCGATCCTGCGGTGCCGTGGAACCGGGCATATTCGGTGCCCGTGCCCGCGTGGGCTCTCAGCCGTAAACGCCTTGCGGCGCATTGCTTTCGCAGCCAACTCCAGGCGGGAAACGCAGACTCGGCACCCGTATTGCCGGCATTCGTCCTCGCGCGGCTCCTGGCGGTCGGGGAACTGGTGTTCCGATGAACGCGCGATGTGCAAGTGACGGCACCAGGGACCGATGTGCCGGTGACAGCATCAAGGACCTATGCGCGTAGCGACCTTCAACATCCTGCATGGTCGCACGGTCGGCGATGGCGTTGATCCGCAACGGCTACGCGACTGCGTGCGCCGGCTTGATCCCGACGTGTTGGCGTTGCAGGAGGTCGACTTCGAGCAGCCGCGCTCGGAGCGGGCCGACCTCACCGCGGTGGCGGCCCAAGCGATGGGAGCGGTGGAGCACCGGTTTGTCGCCGCTATCTCGGGCACCCCTGGGGCGACCTGGATGGCCGCCACGGGCCGCGAACAACCCGGGACCGCGGCATACGGAATCGCCCTGCTGTCAAGGTATCCGGTGGACAGCTGGCAGGTGCTGCGCCTGCCGCGGATTCCGATGCGCTTTCCCATGTACCTGCCGGGACCCAGGCGGGTGATGATCGTCGATGAAGAACCGCGGGCGGCGGTCATCGCACGGCTGCGCACCCCGCGGGGCGCTCTGACGGTGGCCAACACGCACTTGCCTTTCGTACCCGGCTGGAATCGGCGTCAGCTGCGCCGGCTGATCCGCGACCTGCGCGGCTTTCCCGGTCCGCGGCTGCTGATGGGAGACCTGAACATGACGCCCCAGGCAGTCCGGCGTTGGTCGGGAATGCGGACGTTGGCGGTGGCCCCGACCTTTCCCGCGGATGCGCCCGGCCGCCAGCTCGACCACATCCTTACCGACGACAATCGCTTGCGGGCCGATGCCGCCGAGGCGGAGCTGATGCCGATATCCGACCATCGCCCACTGGTGGTCGACCTCAGATCGCGGTGAGTCCGCGTTGAACGCGGTCGATGTCGTCCGGTAACGGCATCTCGTTGGTGACCCTGGTGATCTCCACCCCGACATCGACCCGGAAATCGGCGCTACCGACGGGTCGCGGTTCTGGCGCGAATTTACTTATGACAGACCGGATCTCGTCGTCCGATGCTCGTCGCGGCAGCAGGGCCAGCAGCGGCACATAACCCACGGCCGGCGTCCCGCTCGGGTAACCGGCACGCAGAAAAGCGACAATGCGCGCCACCCGGTCGCCCATGCTCATTTTGCCGGGATAGCCCGGCAAAACCGTTTGAAACGCAGCCGTTTGAGCGCAGCCGTTCACGAAACGAAAGTCCACAAAACGAAGAGGCCCGGTCCCCCAACGGAACCGGGCCTCTCGTTCGTTCGAAACTACTGGTTTTCCTTTTGCCGTTCCTCGGCGGCCTTTGCGCCGGCGCGGGCGGATTCGGCTTCGGCTTCCTTCTTGCCCGCATCGCGCTGGGCGTCGGCCTTGTCTTGCTGCGCCTGACCCTCTTCGACGACGTCGTCGCGGCCGGCCAGGGTTCCGCCAACCTCTTTCGCCTTACCCTTAACGCCTTCAACGGCGCCCTTGACGGCTTCTTGTGCTCCGCTCTTGTGATCGCCCATGTTTCGACCTCCCTTTCGGTGGTTGCTGAGCTTGCGCCCATCTGGATGCGGATCGGCCTGATCAGCTGGCACGCACCGCGGCCTTCTTTGGCTCCTCGGTGCGTTAGCTGCCGGGCTAATCAACGCGTCCGCGTATATCGGCTTCCCGCGCCGCGGCCCGCCAAACGCGCCCACCGCATCGCGAACAATTTCGCCTGGTCGACCCGCAGGTGTCACGAGTCACTGGAGTCCCCCAACGAATCAAGTTGCGCGGCTAGCACTCCGGCGGACAAGCGGCGAAATTTATCCGCGGAGCCCTGTTTGAATGCCCTAATCCGGGGTACAAGCCGTGAGCCAACGAAGGGGGTGTGAAACGACCAACGTCGCCGTCATCGGAGCGACCGGCACGGCCGGGTCCCGCGTCACCGCCAGGCTGAAAGGCCGCGGTGTCGCGGTGATCGAGCTCGCCCGCGCCCACGGCGTCGACCTGATCTCCGGGTGCGGTCTGGCCGAGGCGCTTGAGGGAGTCGACGTCGTCATCGACGTGTCCGATCCGGTGCCGGATGGCGATGACGGCGACATCATCGACGCCCTGGCGACCGCGTCGCACAACCTGATCGGTGCGTGCGCCTTGCAAGGAGTCCAGCGGCTGGTGGCGTTGACGCTTGCCGGCATCGACGACCCCACGCTCGATGCGTCCCCCTACTACGTGGCCAAACGCGCGGCCAAGGAGATCGTGCTGGACGGTCCAGTGCCGGCGACGATCGTGAAGTCCACGCAGTACCACGAGTTCGCCACCCACCCAGCGGCCGTGAGCTGCGAGGACGACGAGGTGCTGGTCGAGGACTGGCTGATACAACCCATCGCCGCCGACACCGTCGCCGATGTGCTGGTCGAGGCCGCTCTGGGTCAAACCCGCGCACCGCGAACCATCACCGGCCCGCAAGACATCCGACTTCCCGAACTCACGTCGAAACTGCTCGCATCGCAGGGCGATGACCGTCCCGTGCGCACCGTGCAACCGGCCCTGACGGCCCTGGCCGGCGGCGCGTTGCTGGCACCGAACCACGCGATGGTTCTCGGCCCCGACATCGAAACGTGGCTGGACACGATGGCAACGGATGGCGCGGCGAAGGGTTCGGTCAACGCCTAGCGGAGCAAAACACTACAGCCGATTCGGGTCACAGCTTTATTACGATCGAGATCACGATCCGCTAAGAAGACCGCGGTTTGTCTGAGAGTTTGGCCATTCGCTTAGCACATCAGCATCAATTTGTCCGTCTGATCCGTCTAATCACACAGCCGGGTGAAAGGAAGCGATCGGCGTTGATTGTGCGTCGACATCGGGCCTACTCGCTTCGGCTACTTTGGATTTCGGGCCTCGGGAGCCCCGCGCGAAGCAACGAGAAATCGAAGCAACGAGAAATCGAAGCAACGAGAAATCAACGCGAGAATTCGAAGGACGATCACCGATCATGAAAATCAGCAGTAATCTCACGCGCCGGGTCACGCGCCGGGTCACGCGCCTGGTCGCGCGCCGCAGAGCGGCCGGTATCAGCGCCGGCTGTCTGCTCGGGGGCGTGGCCGCGAGCATGGCCGCAAGTATCGCCGCCGCACCGTCGGCGGCCGCAGCGCCCGACTGCAGCCCCGCCGGCGTCAACGCCACGGTCTCCTCGGTCACGGACTCGGCCCAGCAATACCTGGCCGGGCATCCGGGCGCTAACCAGGTGGTCATGGCCGCTTACGGGCAGCCACGCGCGCAGGCCGCATCCAACCTGCGCAACTACTTCACCGCGCACCCGCAGGAGTACTACGACCTGCGCGGCATCCTGGCACCGATCGGCGACACCGAGCGCCAGTGCAGCGTGACGGCGCTACCGCCGAATCTGGAGTCGGCCTATCAGGAGTTCATGGCCGGCTGACGCTCCCAGAAACGACCCGCCACCACCCCTGTGGCGGGTCGTTCTGCGTCACCGCTAAACCGACCCCGTGTGAACAGCTCGCCGGGTGGGTAATTGTCCAGCCAGACAACGGGACTGGACGGCGACTGGAGGCCAGGATGCGGCTGCGTCGCAGCGAGCTCAGTAAGCCGGGGATTACGCGTAAGCGCCGCGGCAAGGGTTTCGCCTACTTCGGGACGGATGGCGAGCCGCTGACTGACGAGCGCACCCTGCAGCGGATCAAAGACCTCGTGATCCCGCCGGCGTGGAAGAAAGTGTGGATCTCACCGCACCCCAACGGCCATATACAGGCCGTGGGCACCGACGCCGCCGGCCGCCGCCAGTATCTCTACCACACGGCCTGGCAGCAGGAACGTGCCGAGGAGAAGTTCGACCGCGTCCTGGAACTGTCCACGCAGTTGCCGGCCTGGCGCGAGCGTGTGGCCGCGGACCTCGCGGGTCGGGGGCTGACGCGTGAGCGGGTGCTGGCTCTCGCCCTGCGCCTGCTTGATCGTGGCTACTTTCGGGCCGGCGGCGAGCAGTACGCCGAGGAGCACGAGTCCTACGGGATCGCCACCCTGTTGTGCGAGCACGTGACGGTGCGTCGCGAGGCGGTCGAATTCGACTACCCCGCCAAAAGCGGGGTGCGGCGAACCCTGGAAATCGAGGACCCCGCGGTGGTCCGTGCGGTGCGGGCACTGACGCGCCGCACCGAGCGAACCGAGCGATTGCTGGTGTGCCGTAGCGCATCCGGATGGATAGACGTGCGCGCCGACGACCTCAACGCCCGGTTCAAGGAGCTCGTCGGCGACGAATACACCGTCAAGGATCTGCGGACCTGGCATGGGACGGTACTGGCCGCCGCGGCGTTCGCCGACGCTGACCCTGCCGTCTCGCAGCGGGTGGCCAAGCGCGTCGAGGCCGCGGTCATGCGGGAGGTCGCCGAGGAACTGGGCAATACGCCGGCGGTGGCCCGCGGCTCCTATGTAGATCCGCGCGTCGTCACCGGCTACCGGCAGGGGCAGACCATCGCCGCGGCTGCCGGCCGCGCCGCTCGCGCCCGCCGACCCGAGGCGGTCCAGGAAATCCTGGAGCGGGCCACCCGCGCGCTGATTCGCCGAGTAGCCAAGGGCGACAGCGCATCTGGTTTGGCGGCCCTGCCCAAGAGCGCGTGAGCTGGCGAGCCGCCACGCGATTCCACAACCGTTGTCGTAAAAAATCGGGTCGGCGACGCATAACGACGAAAAATCCGGGTATGACGTGATCCGTGGGGAGTGTTAAAGCCGCGCGCTCGAACCGGACCGCGAATCAGACCGTCGTGGTGACTGGCGCCAGCGGGGGGATCGGGCGCGCCACCGCCACGGCATTCGGAGCGCGGGGCGCGCACGTCGGCCTGGTAGCCCGCGGCGAGAAGGGACTGAGCGCCGCGGCCCGCGACGTCGAAGCCGCCGGCGGCAAAGCGTGCGTGATACCCACCGACGTCGCCGACCCGGAGCAGTGCGAGGCCGCCGCCGAGGAGGTCGAGCGGACCTTCGGGCCCATCGACGTCTGGGTGAACGTCGCATTCACTTCGGTTTTTGCCCCGTTCTGGGAAATCACGCCCGCGGAGTTCCGGCGCGTGACCGAGGTGACCTACCTGGGCTTCGTGTACTGCACCATGGCCGCATTGAAGCGGATGAGGCCCCGCGACGCCGGCACCATTGTGCAGGTCGGGTCCGCGCTTGCCTATCGCGGCATCCCGCTGCAAAGCGCCTACTGCGGTGCCAAGCACGCGACACAGGGCTTCAACGAGGCGCTGCGATGCGAGCTGCTGCATGAACACAGCAACGTCCGCGTCACCATGGTTCAGATGCCGGCGGTCAACACCCCGCAGTTCTCCTGGGTGCTGTCGCGCTTACCCAAGCAGGCGCAGCCGGTTCCGCCGATCTATCAGCCCGAAATCCCCGCGCAAGCCGTGCTCTACGCCGCGGACCATCCGCAACGACGCGAGTATTGGGTGGGCGGCAGCACCGTCGGAACCCTGGCCGCCAACGCGATAGCGCCGGGCCTGCTGGATCGCTACCTCGCCCGCACCGGCTTCGACTCGCAGCAGACGGAGGATCCCCGACCGGCCGACCAGCCAGCCAACCTGTGGGAGCCCGCGGACGGCAGCGAAGGCCGGGACTACGGCGCACACGGCATTTTCGACGACACATCCACCAACCGCAGTTTCCAACTGTGGGGTTCCCAACACCACGGCCTCCTCGGCGGTACCGCAACGGCGGCGTTTGCCGCCGCGGCCGGGGCGGCGGTGCGCCGGTTACGACGATGGCGTCGGTAACCGGGCATACGCGGGTCCGAAATCTGAACTCTGCTGTCTAGGAGGGCTAGGAGGGAAACTATGTCCAAGCAAGAGGTCGGCGACTACCTGTTGGAACGGTTGCGGGCGTGGGGTGTTGAGCACGTCTTCGCCTATCCAGGGGACGGCATCAACGGAATCCTCGCCGCGTGGGGCCGAGCCGACAACAAGCCGATGTTCATCCAGTCGCGCCACGAGGAGATGAGCGCTTTCGAAGCAGTCGGGTACGCGAAGTTCACCGGCCGTGTCGGCGTGTGCATGGCCACGTCGGGGCCCGGCGCGATCCATCTGCTCAACGGCCTCTACGACGCCAAACTCGACCACGTTCCGGTGGTCGCCATCGTCGGGCAGACCAACCGCAGCGCCATGGGCGGGTCCTACCAACAGGAGGTCGACCTGCTCAGCCTGTACAAAGACGTCGCCAGCGACTACGTCCAAATGGTCACCGTGCCAGAACAATTGCCCAACGTCCTGGACCGCGCCATCCGGGTCGCGCTGACCGAGCGCACCACGACCGCGCTGATCATCCCGGCCGATGTGCAGGAACTCGAATATTCGCCACCCAGCCACGCCTTCAAGATGGTGCCCTCGAGTTTGGGCATCGAATGGCCGGCCATCTCCCCCGACGACGAGGCCATCACACGCGCGGCCGAGGTTCTCAACGAGGGCACGAAGGTCGCCATGCTGGTTGGCCAGGGCGCGCGCGAGGCGCGGGACGAGCTCGTCGAAGTAGCCGAGCTACTCGGCGCCGGCGCGGCCAAGGCGCTACTGGGCAAGGATGTGCTTCCCGACGACTTACCTTGGGTCACAGGGGCTATCGGATTGCTCGGCACCCGCCCCAGCTACGAGCTCATGCGCGACTGCGATGCGTTGCTGACCGTGGGATCCAGCTTCCCTTACACCCAATTCATGCCCCAGTTCGGGCAAGCCAAAGCGGTGCAGATCGACGTCGACGGCCGGATGATCGGGATGCGCTACCCGTATTCGATCAACATCGTCGCCGACGCGAAGTCCGCACTGCGGGCGCTGATTCCCAAGCTGCGGCGCAAGGAGGACCGGTCCTGGCGCGAGGGCATCGAGGCGAACGTGACCCGGTGGTGGGAAACCATGGACATGGAGGCCAAGGTCGGCGCACACCCGATCAACCCGCTGCGGCTTTTCTCGGAGCTCTCCCCGCAGCTGCCCGACAACGTCATCGTCTCAGCCGATTCCGGCTCCGCGGCCAACTGGTATGCGCGAAACCTGAGGTTCCGCGGGAACATGCGGGGTTCGCTCTCGGGCAACCTCGCCACAATGGGCCCCGGTGTCCCGTACGCGATCGGCGCGAAATTCGCTCACCCAGACCGGCCGGTCATCGCGTTCGCCGGGGACGGCGCCATGCAGATGAACGGAATGGCCGAACTGATCACGATCAAACGGTACTGGCACGAGTGGGACGATCCACGCCTGATCGTCGCGGTCCTGCACAACAATGACCTCAACCAGGTCACCTGGGAAATGCGTGCCATGGCCGGCGCACCGAAATTCGTTGAGTCCCAAGCGCTTCCCGATGTCGATTTCGCGGCGTTTGCGGCCAGCCTCGGTCTCAACGCGTTGTCCGTCAAGGACCCCGAGGAACTCGGCGACGCGTGGCGGGAGGCGCTCTCGGCCGACCGTCCGACCGTGCTGGACGTCTTTACCGACCCCGACATGCCGCCGATCCCGCCGCACGCCACCTGGGAACAGTTCAAGGCGGCCAGCGCCGCGGTGCTCGGTGGTGACGAAGACCGCAAGGGCTTCGTTAAGGTGGGCCTCAAAGCCAAGGCTCAAGAGTTCCTGCCGCACAAGAAGAGTTGACCCGTGAAGAGCCGCACGCCGACGCTGTTCGAAGCGGTGGCCGCCGACCTCCGCGCCGAGGTTGACGGGGAAATCCGGTTCGATCCCGGCTCGCGTGCGGCCTACTCCACCGATGCGTCCAATTACCGGCAGGTGCCCATCGGCGTGGTGGTGCCGCGCACGGTGGAGGCCGGAGCTAAGACCATCGACGTGTGCCGCCGCCACAACCTGCCCGTGTTGTCCCGTGGCGGCGGCACCAGCCTGGCCGGGCAATGCTGTAACGCGGCGGTGGTCATCGACTGGACCAAGTACTGCACCCGGATCGGCTCCGTGGACACCGAGGCGGGAATCGCGGTGGTGGAGCCGGGCATCAAGCTCGATGTGCTGAACGACCAGCTGGAGTCATCGGGGTGGATGGTGGGCCCCAAACCGTCCACCCATGTCAGCTGCGCGATCGGCGGCATGATCGGCAACAACTCCTGCGGTTCCACCGCCCAGGAGTACGGCAAGATGGTCGATTCGGTGCGCCGCCTCGAGGTGGTGACCTACGACGGGCTCCGGATGTGGGTTGGTCAGACGGACGACGACGAGTACAACCGGATACTCGATGCGGGCGGCCGGCGCGCGGAGATCTATCGCGGACTCAAGGCGCTCGCCGAAAGATATGCCGACGACATCCGGTCGTGCTATCCCAAAATCCCGAGGCGGGTTTCGGGGTACAACCTGGATTCGTTGTTGCCGGAGAACGGCTTTCACGTCGCCAAGGCACTGGTCGGCTCGGAGAGCACCCTGGTCACGGTACTGCGGGCGGAGCTGCAGCTGGTTCGCATACCGCCGGCCGACGCGCTGGTGGTCATGGGCTTCGACGACGTCGCCTCGGCCGCCGACGCGGTCCCGGCCGTGCTCGAGCATGGCCCGGCGGCCCTGGAGGGCCTGGATCATCGGCTGGTCGAACTCGAGCACTCACAGAAGCTGGCCGAGCAGGCGCTGCGCCAGCTGCCCGACGGCAACGCCTGGCTGATGGTGCAGATCAACGGTGACAACCAGGACGATGCCGACCGCAAGGCCAAGTCGATGATCGACGCTTTGCACAAGGTGCCGCACAAGGGCGTCACCGTCCTCGACGACCCGACCCGCAAGAAGGAAGTCTGGGCCGCCCGGGAGGCCGGGCTGGGTGCCACCGCGTATCCGCCCAACGAACCCGAGACCCACGAGGGATGGGAAGACGCCGCGGTGCCGCCGGACCGGCTGGGTGATTACCTGCGGGATTTCCGCGAGCTGCTCGAGCGCTACGACTACGCAACCGCCTCGCTGTACGGCCATTTCGGCCAGGGCTGCGTGCACACCCGCATCCCCTTCGTGTTGCGCACCGCGGCGGGCATCGCCAAATACCGTTCCTTCGTGGAAGATTCGGCGCGGCTGGTCGTGAAATACGGCGGCTCGCTGTCGGGCGAACACGGCGACGGCCAATCGCGCGGCGAGCTGTTGCCGATGATGTTCGGCGAGCGCGTGGTGACCGCGTTCGAGCAGACCAAGGCCCTGTTCGATCCGGACAACCGGATGAACCCGGGCAAGGTCGTGCACCCGTACAAACTCGACGAAAACCTGCGCTTCGGCGTCGATTACCGCCCCGCCGAGCCGGATGTCATGTTCGCCTACCCGGACGACGACCACCGCTTCTCGCGCGCCGCCGCGCGCTGCGTGGGCGTCGGCAAGTGCCGCGGCCACGAATCGGGCGTGATGTGCCCCAGCTACCGCGCGACCCAGGAGGAGGAGCACTCCACCCGGGGCCGGGCCCGGCTGCTGTTCGAGATGGTGCAGGGCATGGACGGCGGGGGCGCAGCGGGAAGGGGAGTCATCACCGACGGCTGGCGCTCCACCGCGGTGCACGACGCGCTCGATCTATGCCTGGCCTGCAAGGGTTGTCGCAGCGACTGTCCGGTCGACGTCGACATGGCCACCTACAAGGCGGAGTTCCTGTTCCATCACTACCGGCGTCGGCTGCGGCCGATGGCGCACTACTCGATGGGCTGGATCCCGCTGTGGGCCCGGCTGGCCGCGACCGCGCCCGGCCCGCTCAACGCCGTGACACACGCGCGCGGGCTCTCGACGCTGGTCAAGAAGGCCGGCGGAATCGACCCGCATCGCGAGCTGCCGCGCTTCGCCGACGAGAGGTTCACCCGTTGGTTCTCCCGCCGCCGACGGGACGCCGGTGAGCCGCCACGCGGACGGGTGGTGCTCTGGCCGGACAGCTTCGTCAACAACTTCGAACCCGAGGTCGGACAGGCCGCCGTCGCGGTGCTGGAATCGGCGGGCTTCGCCGTCGACGTTCCGCAGCGAGCCGTGTGCTGCGGCCTGACCTGGATCTCGACGGGTCAGCTGAAGGTCGCCAAACGCGTTCTGCGCCGGACCCTTACGGCGCTGCGCCCGGCGCTGCGGACGAGCACGCCGGTGGTGGTGCTGGAACCCAGCTGCGCCGCGGTGTTCCGCTCCGACCTCCCCGAACTCCTTTTCGGCGACGAGGATGCGCACCGGCTGGCCAAGCAAACCTATACTCTCGGTGAGCTGTTGGCCCGCAAGGCGCCGGACTGGGAGCCACCCCAGATCGGCGCCCAGGCGGTGGTTCAGCAGCACTGCCATCAGCACGCGATATTGGGTTACAGCCACGACAAGCAGCTGCTCGTCGACGCCGGAGTGGACACCGACGTGCTCGACGCCGGATGTTGCGGTCTAGCGGGCAATTTCGGCTTCGAAAAAGGCCACTACGACGTGTCGGTAGCGTGCGCCGAAGACAAACTGATGCCCGCGCTGCGCGAAGCCGATCCCGAAGCACTGGTGCTGGCCGACGGGTTCAGTTGCCGCACCCAGATTCGCGAACTCTCCCCTGACCATAAGCCGATGCACCTCGCGCAGGTCATCGCCGCGGCGCTAGCCGCTCACGAGAGCGGCCCGCGCGCTACGCAAATCGTCAACGAATAGTCGATACGCCTCATCGCGCCGGTCGCTGCGATCACGCAGCACCGCCGACGGGTGCACGGTCGCAACCACGCTCGGTTCGGGGTCGAACTCCAGGTCACCCTCCGATGGGAGTGCCACCACGTGGCCGCGCTCGGTGGAGACTCGAAACGACGGTCCCATCAGTGCCTGCGCGGCGGTCGCCCCGAGACACAGGATTATCTGGGGACCCAGCGCCTCTATCTCCGCGATAAGCCACGGTCGGCACGCGACAACCTCGGTGCGACTGGGTTTCTGGTGTATCCGCCGCTTGCCGTCCTTGCGGGTGAACTTGAAATGTTTCACCGCGTTGGTCTGGTAGGTCATCCCCGCATCGATGTCGGCCTCGTCGAGCGCCCGGGCGAGCAATCGCCCCGCCGGACCGACGAACGGCAAACCCGCGCGGTCCTCCTGGTCGCCCGGTTGCTCACCGACCAACATGATCGGCGCTCCGGGGGGCCCGTGACCGAAGACCGTTTGGGTCGCGTCCTGAAAAAGCGTGCAGCCTCGGCAATGTTCGGCCGCCGACTTCAACGAGTCGAGGCGACGGTCCTCGGGCAAATAGCGCGCCGCGCTCGTCGTCTTCGTCGTGCGCTTCGTGGTGGTCATGGGGTGGCCTCAAGCGCCTCAGCGGGAGTAGCCCAGGGACGTCATGCCCCTGGGCATACCCCTGCGGTACCGCCCGAAAACTCCCCGCTAGCCCTTGCCGACTAGCCCTTACCGACTAGCCCTTACCGACGATGGCGTCGCGGGCCCGGTCCAGCATTGCCGCGAACGGACCCGCTACCAAGTTGGCCGCCTGCGACTCGACCCCGGCGTGCGGCCGGGTGGGTGCGATCGCCTCGGCGAGCTTGGCGGCGCGGCCCATGCTTTCGAGCTCGCGACTGCTCAATTCCTCGCCCAGCTTGGCGAACTCGTCGTTCTCCTCATGGTGCGCGTGATCGAGGACGGCGTCGCGGAGCTCGGTGAGCTCGCGGGTGAATTCCTCGCTGTCCACGTCGAGCTTTTCCAGCTTCTGCAGCACCGTCTTGGCTTCGTGCTCTTCCTCCAGCCGCTCGCCAACCACCGACTCCCCATCGGCGATCTTTCGTTTCGCCCGGGGGTGAACGATTTCCTCCTCGGCGGTTTCGTGGACGGCGAGCAGTTGCCGGAGTTCGACGAACGCCTTTTCCCGCGCCTCGCCGGACGCCGCAAGGGTTTTGGCGAAGAGCGACGTGATCTGCTCGTGCTGGCTGATGAGAAAGTCGACCACATCGGTGGGCGACGTAATGGCGTTCGGAGCCATGATGTCCTCCCCTTGATTGTCTTGTCGCGTCATGTCGCGCTGTGTTGGGCGCGCGGGCTGTTTGCGCGCTTTTCAGCGGCTACCCGGCAGCACTTGCACCAAACGTTTCCCAGGTCATCGGGTGTAGGGGCGCGGAGGCGGGGTATTTCATCGACATGGGCGATCGCAGGTGCCTGCTCCGACGCTTGGCCGTCGGCGGCGCGGCGCTGGTCGCGACCGGTTGTGCGGCCCCGGGAACAACACTGGAGAGCGCTCCCGAGGTCCTGCTGTGGTCGGTGGGCGCCATGCTGCACCAGCCGGTGTGGTCGTATCGGACGCACGCCATGGTCGCGCTCACCGACGACAACCGGGTCGCCGAGGTCACGGGGGGCGCCCACGACCACGACGCCAAGACGCGGTTGTCCATGCCGATGGCGGTGGGGCGCAATCTCCAGATCAGTCAGAAAGACGACCGCATGGTATTCGTGCCGCAACCGGAGCGCGGCCGGGTCGCCGAGGTCGATCTTGAAAGTCTGCGCCAAGTCAACGATTTCGACGCCGGACCGGCCCCGGCCTACCTCGCCGAAGACGCGGGCATGCGGGTGTTGCTTGCCCTGTCGGCAGACGGGAAGTCGGTGACGCCGGTGGAGCAGTATGGCTTCCGCAAGCTAGCGACTGCCGGCGTCACCGGCGATCCCGCGGACACCATCGACGGCGCCAACCGTGGGCGCGAGATCGACTACCACCTCTATGGCCCTTCGGGAATCCGCTACTACGAGGGCCCCTCGTCACCCCCCGAGGAGCAGGGTTCGCTGCACATGGACGCCACGGTCTCGGCGGGCGACGGTGCCAACGCCGAACGCACCTATGTCGCAGGTAGCAACGACAGCACGCTTTATGCGATCGACGCGCGCCACGGCGAGAATGGGCTGGATGTGCTCGCCAGTGCCAAGCTGCCGTCGACGATCCGCGAACTCGGCACCGACGACAGCCGGATCTATGCCGCCACCGACCACGAGGTGGTGGTTCTCGAGACGGCGAGCTTCACCGGTTTCCCGGACGGGAAGATTCACGTGATCCGCGTCATCGACTACCGGGCCCATCTGCCCAGCGGCGCGGTCCAGTCGGCGCGCCTCTCGGGCATGGCGATCGGGCCCCACCGCGTATACCTCACACTGGCCGATGCGCCGTATGTGGTCAGCGTCGCCAAACCGCATCTGTGAGTAGGTGAGTAGAGGAGATACCGATGAGCGCAACACAAAACCCCACTCGCACGGCGGTCGAGATCGACGATGACGTCGAATTGATCAGCGGACAGATCAAGGCGCTCAAGGAACTCGGCAAAAAGGACGACGAAGCGGCGATAAGCGAAGGACAGCGCTACGACTTCAGCATCAGGTGGGGCACAGTGCTGGCGGGCCGGCTGCGTCGGCTGGTGCACTATAGCTCGCTGGGCCGGCTCGACGACGCCGACGAGCGCAGATTCCGGGCCTTGTGCGACGAGCTGCGAGCGCTATCGCATCTGATCGATCGATTCCGCCTCGCTCAGCCCAATTTCACCGAGGCCGCGCCCGCAACGGCCAAGCGCTTCCGTCGTCGCTCTCGCTGAGAAAGTCCTTCTCGGGCAAGACAATTCCGGTCCGCGGTTTGGCGCAACCGGGGTTCTGACAGGTCAGCGCGACCATATAGGCATCGGAGTCCTCATCGAGAAATAGGAAGCCGAGATAGAAGGCGTGGCCGACGTCGAAGTTCTTCTCGCCGCAGGATTCGCAGTAACCGCCCTTGGCCGCTACTTGTTCGAGCACTCGCTCGCGAGAAGCGGGATCCAGCGCGAACAGCTCGGGGCGCACGTTATTGGGTGGAACGTCGTCGGCCGCGTTTTCCGTAGGCGCGCTCATGTCAGATCTCCACGTCCTTGTCGTAATGGACGTTGTCTTCGCGCCAGCCGCCCAAACCGTAGCCGATGCCGCGATGATCGTCGATGAACTCAATCTGGTAGATCCATTTCGCCATCTTGAAGCCCACCTGGGTCTCCACCCGTAACCGCAAGGGCGCACCGTGCTTGATGGGCAACGGCTTTCCGTTCATCTCATACGCCAGGATGGTTTGCGGCTTGTAGGCCAGCTCCAGGTCTATCACCTCGTAGAACTGCCCCTCCCCCTCGGCGCTTGGCTCGTCGCGGCCGGTGTCCTGCATCGTCAGACAACACACGTATCGCGCCTGCGGAAGCGGCCGCACCAGATCGGCGACCGAGGCCAGCGAAATCCCCTTCCACTCACCGATACTCGACCAGCCCTGCACGCAGTTGTGCAGCACGCGTTGACCTTCCGGCTCGGCAAGCGCGCGCAACGCGGCCAGGTCCAACGTCACCGGCCGTTCGACGAGGCCGCCGACCCGCAGCCGCCAGTCCACGAAGTTGTGCACCGCCATCACCTTGTAGGCGGGTGAACACGGCGGCTTGCCGTTGACTCGGTGCTCCTCCGAGAGCATCCGTTCCGGGTAGTTCTGTCGCGAGTCCAGCGGGCGCAACAGGATGAGCCGAGCGCGCGTCACCACCGCACCGAGGATCCGGCGAACCTGGACGGGGTTACGCAGACTCCAGACCGTCGCCGCGATGTGGATGGCGACGATCACGCCGATGATCACGAACGACAACACGACCGCCAACGTGAGATTGCGTACCGAGCCGAAGATCATCGCGGCGTTGAGTTGACCCCAGCCCCAGAAAAAGATCATCGACAGGTGGACCGCGATGAAGATCAGGAACGCGACCAATCCGATGAAGTGCAGACTGCGCGCCCATTGCCGTCCGCCGAGGAGCCGCACGAACCAGGGGAATCGAGCCTCGATGGCCGGCGATTGCGCCGCGCCGGTGAGGATCTGGAACGGCGCCAGCAGGAAGATGACACCGGCGTAGGTGAGTTTCTGGATGGCGTCCAGGGGTTCGCCGGGCAGCAACGACGGCAGGTTGAACGTCACATAGGCGACGACGTCGTTCCACGCCTCCCCGAAGATCGACCACGAGTACGGCCAGTACCGGTGCCATTGGCCGGTGGCGAACAGCAGGATGTAGTACGAAAGCCCCACCAAAATCCACCCGATCACCGAGACGAAGTGCCAATGGCGGCCCATCCCGAGCTTTTTATGGCCGGGCAGCGCGATCAGCGAGCTGTAGTCCTCCTCCTCGTCGAGGGTGTCGTAGAGCTTGTCGGTCGGCATTTGCTTGGTGGTGAAGCGCGCCCATTCGGTCCCGGGCTTGCTGTCGTCGCGCCAGTACAGCTTGGGATGGGTGGACAGGATCTCGATGCCGCTGCGCAGCAGTAACGTCAGAAACAGGACGTTGAGCCAATGATCGATGCGTAGCCACGCCGGGTAGTCGAGCACGGTGTCGGTCATGTGCCCGCTCAGTCCTCCCAGTGCTGCCGTCGCGGATAGGCGACGTTGATGCCCAGCAGCACCGATCCGTGCAATGCGATGAAGGCGCCCGCGAAGGCGAGCGTAAGCGTCGCCGGCGCGAAGTCCCACCTTCCGGTGACGGCAACCAGACCGGGCAGGCTTGCCATCCGAGTGCCGACGTCGACGGCGAGAACCGCGAACGCGAGCAAGCTGCCCAAATACCAACCTGCCTGTGCCACACGAGGATTCCGCGCGTACCCGAGGCTGCCGGCAAACATCAGGCACAGCACGATCACCATGGCGGCGTATGCCTGAAAATAAGGCGGCAGCGCGTCTTGGCTGGTCCACACATAGATGTGCGTCGCAGCGATGCCAACCAGCAACAACGCGCCCAAGCCCGTTACGGCCCTGGGCAAATCAAACGCGACATATCCGCCCAGGCTGAGCACTCGAAACATCCGGCTTTGATGCCAACTTTCTGGCCATGTCTCGACAAGAAGGCCCACGATTCGCGCATACCCCGCCGCCGCCGGCTCAAACAGCGCCGCGCAGCCGGCGAAACGCGCTGGGCTGCTTGGAAAGTGACAGGATCCGGGTTGCGGTGGCATGGTTGCGCACTGACACGGAGAGCCGTTGCGACGGTGGGCATTTCACCGACAGGGGGAAGGCGGCGGCGGGGTATGCGCGAATCGTGGGCCTTCTTGTCGAGACATGGCCAGACAGCTG
>NZ_MBEM01000092.1:0-5813 GCF_001954045.1 Mycobacterium sp. SP-6446
CCGCGGCGGCCATCCATGTGGTGATGCTGAGGACTCGATGACGCCGGGCCTGGCTGTCTGCGAATTGCCGGTCGCGATCCACTATTGCCGACTTCAGGCGCAGCAGCGGGCCGTAGGGCTCCGCGGCTGCGGCATCTGCGGCATCGACATCGGCTGCCACCCAGAAAGCCTATCGAACCCGAAGCGGGCGTCAGCTGGTATTCGCGCAGGCCGATCAGTCCCTGGACCCGTCGCTGGTGCGCGACTACGGATGCCCTCGTCGGCTCCTCCGGTGCGTACCTGTCCTGCATCATGAGCAAGGCCATGAACCGGTCGTTCATCTCCGTCATCGCCGGAGGCTTCGGCATCGAGGCCGGCCCGACCGAGGACAAGGGCTACGGCGAGCACCGCGAAATCAACGCTGAAGGCGCTGACCGCGTGCCCGCCGCCCGAGCTTCCTCAACTCATGATGAGTCCGAAATCCCCACTTTCGTGTCCAACATGACATTCAGAGAGGGGAACATGACATGCGAAATGGGAACCGGCAACGGACGAAACTCACCGCGCCATGTTGGCGAATCGCGACAGGTGCAGTTGATGGGCGACGGTCACCGTCTTGGTCGGGCCGTTGCGGTGTTTGGCGAGAATGAAATCCGCCTCTCCCCCGCGCGGGTCGTCGCGCTCGAATGCGTCTGGCCGGTGCAGCAGCAGCACGACGTCGGCGTCCTGCTCCAGTGATCCCGACTCGCGAAGGTCGGCCAGCATCGGCTTTTTGTCGGTGCGCTGCTCGGGACCGCGGTTGAGCTGGCTGATCGCGACCACCGGAACCTCGAGTTCCTTCGCTAAAAGCTTGAGATGCCTTGAGAATTCGGACACCTCGACCTGGCGCGACTCGTGCTTCTTCCCGGACGTCATCAGCTGCATGTAGTCGACCACGATCAGCTTCAGGTCGGCTTTCTGCCGCAACCGGCGCGCCTTGGCGCGAATTTCCATCATGGTGAGGTTGGGCGAGTCGTCGATATACAGTGGGGCCTCGCTGATTTCGCTCATCCGCCGCGCCAGCCGCGTCCAGTCGTCGTCGTTCATCCGGCCCGAACGCATGTCGGCCAGCTTGATTTTCGCCTCCGCCGACAGCAGCCGCATTACGATCTCGGACTTGCTCATCTCCAACGAGAAGATGACGCTGGCCATCCGGTGCTTGATCGAACACGACCGCAAAAAATCCAATCCAAGTGTCGATTTGCCCACTCCAGGACGAGCCGCCACGATGATCATCTGCCCGGGGTGCAGGCCGTTGGTGACCTCGTCGAGCTCGGTGAAGCCCGTCGGCACGCCGCGCGCCAGACCACCGCTCGAGGCGATCGCGTCGATCTCGTCCATCGTCGGCTGCAGCAGGTCCTCGAGTGGAACGAAGTCTTCGGAAAGCCGACGATCGGCGACGTCGTAGATTTCGGCCTGCGCACGATCGACCACCTCGGCGACATCGGCGCCCTCGGCGCCGGCGTAGCCGTACTGGACCACCCGCGTGCCGGCTTCCACGAGCCGGCGCAACAGCGCCTTCTCGGCCACGATGCCGGCGTAGTAGCCCGCATTGGCGGCCGTCGGCACCGTCGAGATCAGCGTGTGCAAGTACGGCGCGCCGCCGATCCGGCGGAGCAACCCGCGGCGGTCCAGCTCCGCGGCGACCGTCACCGCGTCAGCGGGCTCCCCACGGCCGTAGAGGTCCAGGATCGCGTCGTAGACATTCTGGTGCGCCGGCCGGTAGAAGTCGCCGGGCCGCAGCCGCTCCAGCACATCGGCGATGGCGTCCTTGCTGAGCAGCATGCCGCCGAGCACCGACTGTTCGGCGGCCAGGTCCTGGGGCGGCTGCCGGCCGTAATCTTCACTGGGAGGCGAGGCGTCCATGCCGGGCGCTAAGTCATCGACGACCGCCATGGCTCCCACCTCCCTCTGTCACAGAGTATCCGAACATACATTCGACACCCGGTATTGAGAGCGTAAGCCCGGGCACTGACGCCCCCCGACTCAAGCACCCGAATAGCCTTGCGCCGGGACGACGGTAAACGTTGCTGGCAAGTACTTAAAGGGGCCACTGTTCATAACGCTGTGCATCGTGTGTGCATATCCGTCGACACCTGTGTTGAACGGGGTGTGGAGAACCTGTGGATTAATCTCGGGCGTCCTGACATCGCTGCAGATACGCGCAGTACAACACCGCGCAATTGGTGTGGACAAGAATCTCTTCGGCGTGTCGCCGCAGGTTACCGTGTCGGGCGTGTTGGCTTTCGGCCACATTTTCGGCACGTTAAGGGCGGGTTAAGGGGCCCCTCCTGGAGGGCACCGGAAATAGTTCGCCAGACCCACCGCTGAACCATCGTCAAAGCGGGCACACAGCGCCCTCGAAGCGCCTAAGATTTTGCGCCCGGCCGAGCGGGCGATCGCCCCGTCGGCATCGAGCAAACGCCGCGGGGTTAGCCCTCCGCGACGACCTCGAGCGCGACCTCGACATCGATCTCGGGGTGCAGGTGCACCGACACCGGGTGCGTGCCCACGGCTTTGATGTGTGTCTTGGGCAGCCGGACGATGCGCTTGTCGAGATTGGGTCCGCCGGCCTTCTTGATGGCCGCGACCACGTCACCGGTGGTCACCGAGCCGAACAACTTGCCCGAGTCGGCCGCGGTCTTCACCGGCAGCGAAACCGGGCCCAGCGCCTCGATCGCCGTCTTGATTTCGGTGGCGTGCTCGAGGTCGCGCACGGTCTTGGTATCCCGGGCGCGGCGGATGTCGTCGGCCTGCTTCTGCGCGCCGCGCGAGGCGACGATCGCCAGGCCACGCGGGAGCAGGAAGTTTCGGCCGTACCCGTCCTTGACCTCGACGGTGTCGCCGACGGCGCCGAGGTGGTCGACATCGGCCGTCAAAATCAGCTTCATCGTTTCGTACTTTCGGTTGAGCCTCGGCGGCTATCGCGCCGAGGAGGTGAAGGGCAGCAGGGCCACCTCGCGGGCATTCTTCACCGCGAGCGCGATGTCCCGCTGGTGCTGCACACAGTTGCCGGTCACGCGACGCGCCCGGATCTTGCCGCGCTCGCTGATGTACGTGCGCAGCAGCGCGGTGTCCTTGTAGTCGATCGCTTGTTCCTTCTTGCCGCAGAAGACGCATTTGCGCGCCTTCACCGGCTTTTCCGGAGCCGGGCGCCGCTTGTTGGACTTGGCCATGTCTGTCTTTCTTTCGTTTCCTACTGCTGAAGTGTGTTTGATCAGAACGGCGGTTCGTCGTCGCCGCCGCCGAAGGAGCCCGACGCCGGGGCGCTGCCCCACGGGTCGTCCCCGCCGCCGCTCGGTTGCGCCGCCGGCGCCTGGCGCGAACCGCCACCGCCACCGAAGCCACCGCCGCCGGCGCCACTGCGGCTCGCCTTGTTGACCTTGGCGGTGGCGTAGCGAAGCGAGGGCCCGATCTCGTCGACCTCGACCTCCACGACGGTGCGCTTCTCGCCTTCGCGAGTCTCGAAGGAGCGCTGCTTGAGCCGCCCGCTGACGATCACCCGCGCCCCGCGGGTGAGGCTCTCCGCGACGTTCTCAGCGGCCTCGCGCCAGATGTTGCACCGCAGGAACAGCGCCTCCCCGTCTTTCCATTCCCCGCTTTGGCGGTCATAGATCCGCGGCGTCGATGCCACGGTGAAGTTCGCCACCGCGGCGCCCGACGGGGTGAACCGCAGTTCGGGGTCAGCGGTCAGGTTTCCGACAACGGTGATGGTGGTGTCACCAGCCACAATTTCCTCCTGGATCCGCCTGGAGACGATCGATGGTCATGAGCATGTTCCTCGCTGAGCCTACGCAAGCCTGACGACAGCGGGCAGCCAGCGCCGCCCTTGAGGTCCGCTTAGTGCTTATCGGTGCGCATCACCTTGGTGCGCAGCACCGACTCGTTGAGGCTCAGCTGACGGTCGAGCTCGGACACCGTCGCCGGCTCGGCCTTCAGATCGACGACGACGTAGATGCCTTCGGCGTGCTTGGCGATCTCGTACGCCAGCCGCCGCTTACCCCAGATGTCGACCTTGTCGACGGTGCCGCCGTCCTTGCGGACGACGTTGAGGAACGTCTCCAACGACGGAGCGACGGTTCGTTCGTCGAGCGTGGGGTCAAGAATGACCATGATTTCGTATGGACGCATGGAAACCTCACCACCTCCTCTGGTCTGCGCGGCCACGGTCGATCCGTGGCAGGAGGGTCGCCTGCGTCGGCAACCGCCCCAGGGTACCGGAAGGTGCTCTGCGCAGCGAAATCGTTACTGCCGGGCGCGCAGGTATTCGTTGGCCCGGGCCACGGTCGCCTCGTCTGCCTTAGCGAGCGCGCCCGAATCGAACGGCGGCTGGGGGTCGTATTCGATGAGAAGCTGCGCGGCCTGCGCCGCCTGACGATCGACGAGCAGTTCAACCAGGCGCAGCGCCATGTCGATGCCGCTGGACACCCCCGCGGCGGTGATGATCCGCTCTGGCAGATGTTCGACGACGCGTTCGGGCACATAGTGCGCGCCCAACTCGTTGAGCAGGTCCGCGGCCCGCCAGTGCGTCGTCGCGGTGAGCCCATCGAGCAGACCCGCGCCGGCGAGTAACAGCGCACCGGTGCACACCGAGGTGGTGAATGCGGTGCTCGGGTGTACCGAGTGCAGCCAGGCGCGAATTGCGTCGTCGTGAATCAGCCCGCGGGTTCCGATGCCGCCCGGGAACACCACGACGTCGGGGGCGCCGACTTCGTCGAATGTGGCGTCGCACGTGATGCCCAGCATCCCGTTTTCGGTGCGCACCTCGCCGCGGCGGTGCCCGACGAATACCACATCGATCGATGGAATGCGTTGCAGCACTTCGTAAGGCCCGACGGCGTCGAGCGCGGTGAAGCGCGGAAAAAGCGGAATCGCGACCTGCGTCATGGCTGGCTCGCGGCGGCCGCAGTTTCCGCGCCGCTTTCGGCGGGTTCGGGCCGGTGTCGCTGTGCGGGCGGGCGTAGCCAGTCCGGCAGCCAACCGGGCGGGGCGTCGGGGGCGCGGTCGAAAGGCCCGCCCGCCGGATCGTCCACCCGTCCACCCCAGCGCACCAGGTCCTCGTCCGGCCGGTAGATCTGCCGGATGACCAACGCGCACAGCGCCATGACCGCGATGTCGCGCAGCAACACCGTCGTCGTAAAGAACTGCTCCGGCAGCGCGCGGTTCGGGTTGCCGTATAGGAAATACATGCGCGGCACCCACACCACCGCGTCGATCGTCATCCACGCCAGAAGTATTCGGCGGTGCGGCAAGGCCAGCACGGCCAGCGGTACCAGCCAGAGGGAGAACTGCGGGCTCCACACCTTGTTGGTCAGCAGAAACGCCGCCACGACCAGAAACGCCAACTGCGCCACCCGCGGCCGTTGCGGAGCGGTCAGAGCGATGAAAGCGATTGCCGCGCAGCACAGTACGAACAGCACCGCAACAACCGTGTTGAGCACCGTGGGCGGTTCCCAGAAACCCAGCTTGGGATCGAAACCGCGCCAGCCAGTGAATGATTTGACGACGTTGTAGAGCGAGTCCATGTCGTCGCCGCGGCGGGTGTTGAGCCGGAAGAACTCCGACCATCCTCGCGGAAAGAGCAGCAACACAGGTAAATTCACCAACGCCCAGGTCGCCGCGGCGGCCGCGGCGGTGCGGGTCCAGGCACGAAGGCGCCCGGTCCGTATGCCCAGCACCAGCATCGGGCCGAGGAACAACAGCGGGTACAGCTTGGCCGCGGCGCCCAACCCAATGAGCGCGCCGGCCAGGACGGGTTTGCGGCGCGCCCATGCCAGCAGTCCCGCGAGCGCGAA
>NZ_MBEM01000093.1:0-8933 GCF_001954045.1 Mycobacterium sp. SP-6446
CGGCGGCACCTGGACGTGCGAAAACAGTCATCGGTTTCAGCTCCTTGTTCTTTCGCGTGACAAGCCTCACAGTACGCTGCAGTCACCCCATAAGTCGGGGTCTGGGATCGGGGTTGAGCATGCCTGAAATCAATTCGGCCGAGGAAGCTCTGCGCCACTGGAGCGCTGTCGCACCGGCCTGGGACACCTATCGCGACCGCCTGTTCGACGACGTCCGGTCGGTTTCGGAGCGGCTCGTCGAGCAGGTCGACCCACAGCCGGGCCAGACAGTCTTGGAGCTGACTGCGGGCCCCGGCGAGACCGGCTTCCTCGCCGCCGCTCGACTCGGCCCGACGGGCCGCCTCATCTGCAGTGATTTTGCGCCCGCGATGGTGGCGGCGGCTCGTCGCGGGGTCAACGAGCGGGGCATCGACAACGTCGAGTGCCGCGTCATCGACGCGGAGCAGATCGACCTGCCCGACGACAGCGTCGACGGCGTGCTTTCGCGGTTCGGGTTGATGTTGGTACCTGGGCAGGAGCGGGCTATCGCGGAGATCCGGCGGGTGCTGCGGCCGGGCGGCCGGTGCGCCTACGCGACTTGGGGACCACCGAACCGCAACCCGTGGATCTTCCAGGTCGTGGTGGCGCTACTGCAGAACGGCGTCGCACCACCCGGGGATGCCTTCGCGCCGGGCGGCATGTTCTCGCTGTCCACCCCCGAGCGCAACCGCGACCTCGCCGGCGCCGGCGGCTTCTCGGATGTCGCGGTCGAAGAGCTCACCGGCGTCATGCGGTTCGACGGCCCGAATGACTACTGGAGCTACATCACAGCGGTCGCGGGGCCGGTGGCAGAGCTGGTCGGCTCGCTGGACACCGGGCAAGTGCAGGCCGTCCGGGCGATCCTCGAGCCGTCGCTGGCGCCGTACGAACACGACGGCGCGCTTGAACTGCCCTGGACGGCCATCGTGACGAGGGTGACGTAACGGCGTCATCCTCGGCCGTCAGAATGACGGTCATGACCGACGACCCGTACCTGTGGCTCGAGGACGTCACCGGCGAGGAGGCGCTGGACTGGGTCCGGGCGCGCAACGAGCCGACGCTCGCCGAATTCTGCGATGCGCGGTTCGAGGAGATGCGCACCGAGGCGCTCGAGGTGCTCGACACCGACACCCGAATCCCTTACGTCGTTCGCCGCGGCGAGTACCTCTACAACTTCTGGCGCGACGCCGCCAATCCGCGCGGGCTGTGGCGGCGCACCAACCTGGACAGTTATCGCACCGACTCCCCCGAGTGGGACGTGCTGATCGATGTCGACGAGTTGGGTCGCACCGACGACGAGAAATGGGTGTGGGCCGGCGCCGGCGTCATCGAACCCGACCACACGCGCGCGCTGATCGCACTGTCGCGGGGCGGCTCGGACGCGTCCATCGTCCGCGAATTCGACATGACGACAAGGGAATTCGTCGCCGGTGGGTTCGAGCTGCCCGAGGCCAAGTCGCAGGTCTCCTGGGCCGACCCGGACACCGTGCTGGTGGGCACCGATTTCGGCGTCGGCTCGCTCACCGAATCGGGCTATCCCCGCGTGATCAAGCGGTGGCGGCGGGGTACGCCCCTGGCCGACGCACAGACCGTGTTCGAGGGCACGCCTTCCGACGTCCGCGTATTCGCCTCGGCGGACCGGACACCCGGCTTCGAGCGCACGCTGCTGCTTCGCGCACTCGACTTCTGGAACGACGAGGTCTACGAGCTACGCGGCGCGGAGCTGATACGCATCGACGCGCCCACCGACGCCAGCGTGTCGATCCACCGCGAGTGGATATTGATCGAGCTGCGCACCGATTGGTACTTCCGCGACACGGTTTACAGCGCGGGTTCGCTGCTCGCGGCCGACTACGACGAATTCCTTGCCGGCACAGCCGAATTGCGGGTGGTGTTCGAGCCCGACCAGCACACCGCGCTCAACCACTACGCGTGGACGAAAGACCGCCTGCTGATCGTCACGCTGGCCGACGTGGCGAGCCGCGTGGAGATCGCCACGCCGGGCGCGTGGCGGCGCGAGCCGGTGCCGGGCATCCCGGCCGCCACCAACACCGTCGTCGTCACCGCCGACGACACCGGCGACGAGTTCTTCCTCGACTCCAGCGGATTCGTCACTCCGTCGCGGCTGCTGCGCGGCGCCGGCGACAGGCAACCGGACCCGATCAAATCCGCACCGGCGTTCTTCGATGCCGAAAATCTTTCCGTGGCACAGCATTTCGCGACCTCCGACGACGGAACGTCGATCCCGTACTTCGTGGTACGCTCCGGCAATGCGGACGGCCCCGGCCCCACCTTGCTGAGCGGCTACGGCGGCTTCGAAGTCGCCAGAACCCCCGGATACGACGGCGTGCTGGGCCGGCTGTGGCTGGCCCGCGGCGGGACCTTTGTGATGGCCAACATCCGCGGCGGCGGCGAGTACGGGCCCGGGTGGCACACGCAGGCGATGCGCGAGGGCCGGCACAAGGTGGCCGAGGATTTCGCGGCGGTGGCAACCGATCTGGTGCGCCGCGGTGTCACCACCGTCGAGCAGCTCGGCGCGCGCGGTGGCAGCAACGGCGGTCTGCTGATGGGCATCATGCTGACCCAATACCCGGAAAAGTTCGGCGCGCTGGTCTGCGATGTGCCACTGCTGGACATGCGGCGCTATCACCTGTTGCTCGCGGGCGCATCCTGGGTGGCCGAGTACGGCGATCCGGACAACCCCGACGACTGGGAGTTCATCTCCAAATATTCGCCGTACCAGAACATCTCGCCCCGGACGTATCCGCCGGTGCTGTTCACCACGTCGACCCGCGACGACCGGGTGCACCCGGGCCACGCCCGCAAGATGACGGCGGCGCTGCAGGCCGCGGGCCACCAGGCCTGGTATTACGAGAACATCGAGGGCGGGCACGCCGGCGCGGCCGACAACGAGCAGGTCGCGTTCAAGTCGGCGCTGAGCTACTCGTTCCTCTGGCGGACCCTGGGAGGCAAGGCATGAAGATCATCGACATCATCGAACTCGGCTTGGTCTTCGCCGGGCTGGTTCTGATCGCCGCCGGCTGGGCGCAGATACGTTTTCGCTTCATCGCCGAGCGCCGCAAGGCCCGCTACTTCTATTGGGGGACCTCGGCTCTGGGCATCGTCTTCTTTGCCTTCGGGACGGGCAAACTCTGGCCGAACGCCGTCGTGACGACGCTGATCTTCACCGCCATCGTGGTGGGATCGGCCTACCTGGCATCGCCTTATCTGAAGATCGGCGACCGGATCTATGCGTGGAATCCGGAGAACCGGCAGCCCGACCCATCCGATGAGGAGCGCTAGCCCACATCCCCTGGGTGACCTTGGCGATGGGAATTCGACGCCATCACGCCAACCACTACGGTCAAGAACCGGCCGCTTCAACTCTGTTGTGCGCGACAGTCACGCGACGAGGGTGTTCCATCGGAAACTCGTTCATTTTTGAGAACAGCTTCACGACTGAGCGCAGTTCGGGTTCTGGCATTCCATGCAGGAGGGTCTCCATTTGCCGCTCGATCTCCGCATAGACGGCCCGGATTTTCTTTAACTTCGCAGGATTCAAACGCACCAGAATGCTGCGGCGGTCGCGCGGGTTCGGCTGCCGCTTGACATAGCCGCCTTTCTCCAGTCGGTCGAGCATCACCGTGACGCCGCCCGTGGTAAGCCCAGTGCAGCGGGCCAGCTCGCCAGGGGTCGACGGACCGAGCAAGTCGAGCACGTTGATGCACTGCATATCGGTGAGGCGCAAGCCCAACCTGTCGGCGATCTGCTGGTTGTTGAGAATGCTTCCGGCGATGAACTGCCTGAGGCAGCGGATCACGGTCTCGTGCAACGCGGCGCGGTTTGAGCTTGACATCGGCTTCAGTTCGCCTACTCTCTAACTATCTTATTTACTAAGATACATTCCCGCAAAGGAGTGCTTCGCGTGGCGGCCGTGACGACCAAAGGGTACCGGGGAATGGGGATGGAGGGCGCCATCGCCCGCTGGTATGACAAGAGCACGCGCAAGGACATGGAGCGCTTCCGAGCGCTGGCTGCGCGTGTGCGCGAGTTGCTGCCGCAAGGCGGTGACATGCTGGAAGTGGCACCGGGCCCCGGCTACTTCGCGGTCGAAATGGCAAAGGGCGCAGCTTATCGCGTGACCGGGCTCGACATCAGCCGGACGATGGTGGAGCTGGCGCGTAAAAATGCCGCCGAGGCGGGCGTCGAGGTCGACTTCCGCCACGGCAACGCCTCAGCGATGCCGTTCCCGGACGAGAGCTTCGATCTTCTGACATGTAGTGCGGCGTTCAAGAATTTCTCGGAGCCGCACCAAGCACTGCAGGAGATGTACCGCGTGTTGCGCCCCGGCGGCATGGCGCTGGTCGTCGACTTGCGCAAGGACGTGCCGATGTCCGAAATCAAACAGCACTTCGACACGGTGGGGCTGGGCACGGTCGAACGCTGGATGACCCTCGCCGCGTTTCGGTTCATGCTGCTTAGACGGGCTTATACGAGAGCGCAGTTTGAGCGGATGCTCACCGACGTTGCTTTCCGGGAAAAGGAAGTTCGGAACGCGGAGATTGGCGTCGAACTCTTGCTCCGCAAGTGAAGCAGTGTTCTGACCGCTAGACACATCACCATCAAGCGGCTTCGCTTGAGCCATGTCGACACCAGACTTCGAGACGCTGCTGTACACGACGGGCGGGCCGGTCGCCACCATCACGCTGAACCGCCCCGAGCACCTCAACACGATCGTGCCGCCCATGCCCGACGAGATCGAGGCCGCCATCGGCCGGGCCGAGCGCGACCCGGGGGTCAAGGTCATCGTGCTGCGCGGCGCGGGCCGCGCATTCTCCGGCGGCTACGACTTCGGCGGCGGCTTCCAGCATTGGGGCGAAGCCATGATGACCGACGGCAAGTGGGACCCGGGCAAGGATTTCGCGATGGTCAGCGCCCGCGAGACCGGGCCGACTCAGAAATTCATGGCCATCTGGCGGGCGTCCAAGCCGGTCATCGCCCAGGTACACGGCTGGTGTGTGGGCGGGGCCAGCGACTATGCGCTGTGCGCCGACATCGTGATCGCCAGCGAGGACGCGGTGATCGGCACCCCGTACAGCCGCATGTGGGGGGCCTACCTGACCGGCATGTGGCTGTATCGGCTGAGCCTGGCCAAGGTCAAATGGCACTCGTTGACGGGCCGGCCCCTTTCCGGAGTCCAGGCCGCCGAGGTCGAACTGATCAACGAGGCGGTGCCGTTCGAGCGACTCGAGGCTCGCGTGGCCGAGATCGCCGCCGAGCTGGCCCGCATCCCGCTGTCCCAACTGCGGGCGCAGAAGCTGATCGTCAACCAGGCCTACGAGAACATGGGCCTGGCGTCGACCCAGGTGCTGGGCGGCATTCTCGACGGCCTGATGCGCAATACCCCCGACGCCCTTGACTTCATCAGGACCGCCGAAACCCAAGGTGTGCGCGCCGCGGTCGAGCGCCGCGACGGCCCGTTCGGCGACTACAGCCAGGCCCCGCCGGAGCTCCGCCCTGACCCCTCACACGTCATCGTCCCTGATAGCGGTACTTAGTAAGATAGGTTACGAATTCGCTACCGCCTGTCCTTCGCCACCCGGAAAGTGCTACCGTAGCCACTATGTCTCGGCTCAGCACCAGCCTGCGTGCAGGCGCCATGTTCCTCGCCCTGGGCTTCGCCGCTGCGACGGTCCCGACCACCGCGGCGGCCGATTCCACCGAAGATTTCCCCATCCCGCGCCGGATGATCAATACCACCTGCGACGCCGAGCAGATCCTCGCGGCGTCCAGGGACACCAGCCCCGTGTACTACCAGCGGTACATGATCGACTTCAACAACCACCCGAACGTCCAGCAGGCGACGATCGACAAGGCGCACTGGTTCTACTCGCTGTCGCCGGAGGACCGCAGGAATTACTCCGAAAACTTCTATGCGCCCGTCTCCGATCCGCTGTGGGTGGCCTGGCCCAACCACATGAAGATCTTCTTCAACAACAAGGGTGTCGTGGCCAAGGCCACCGACATCTGCAACCAGTACCCGCCCGGCGACATGTCGGTCTGGAACTGGGCCTAGTACTCGGACCTGGCTAGCGCGGCTAGCCGCGCATCCAGAGTCGCGTGAAAGCGACCGATGGCGCTTTCGTGGCGCCCGAACTCCAGGAAGGTGTTCGCCCCGGCGTGCAGACCGCGCTGCACGCCTTCGGACATCTCGTTGTCCTCTAAGGCACCGGCATCGAGCAGACTGCGCGCCCCCGGCTCGGCGCCGCCCGCGTTCGACAGCTGCTGGGCAACCGCGGGCGTGACCATCGCGTAGAGGGAGACGACGGAGTTCGCGACGTCCACCGGGTCGATCACGATCAATATCGTCTGGTCGGGGAACGTCGCAATCATCACGTTGGGGAACAGGTGATACACGTAGGTCACCCGCGCACCGATGTTCCACGCCGATTCGGGACGATCGCGCAGCCGCTCAATGTTGCGGTACGGGAACGTGATTCGGGTATTGGGGCCGAACGATTCCACGACGGTGAGATCGTCGTACTGGAGCGGGAAAAACGTGTCCTTGTGCGTGGAGCGGATGTGATAGCCCTCCAGGAACTGTTCGACGAGGACCTTCCAATTCATCTGCCGCGCAGTGGCGTTCACCAACACCAGCCTCTCGGCCGGCAGCAGCTTGTCGCGCCAGGGGCTGCCGTCGGACAGGGCCGCCATGGCATCGTCGGCACGCTGTCGCCCCGAGTCGGTTGCCGGTGGATCGAGGGCGTCGATGACGATCAGGCCGTCCACCTCGCGGCTTTCCACCTCGACCAGGCCGCGGGCCGACACGTCCAGATCGGGGAACGCCTCGTCGTGCGGAACGTGTGACAGCGAGCCGTCCAGCCGATACGTCCAACCGTGGTAGCGACACACCAGCGCGTGCGAGCAGCCCCGACCCTCGACGAGGGCCAGCCCCCGGTGCCGGCATGCGTTGCGGAACACTCGGGACCGGCCGTCGCGGCCGCGCACGGCGAATAGTGGCACCCCAAAGGTGGTGCGTTCGGCGTGGTCGCCGACGTTGGGGATGGCCGCCGAGGGCAGGTACACACTCGGGTAGGCGCGCAGCACCCGCATCTCCTCGGCGAATCGGCTTGGATCCACGTAGTTGCGGACCGGCTCGCGCCACACCTCGCCCTCGTCGGTGGTTCCCGCGTCGATATGGGAAAGGATCCGCCGGACGATCTCCACGTCCGGGGCTACCGGAGATCTTGTCGGAGTGCTCATAGTCTGGAAGTATCACACTGTGCCCGTCACGCGTCAATCGTTTCGTGATAACCGTTCGGAGGTCGCCGCGGTAGTCGGAGACCGGGCGCTCAGCGCGCGCTCGGTACTCGCGAGCGCGTTACTGGGGGCCGACCAACCTCGGCTCACCGCCGCCGAGCTCGTCGCGGTGGCCTCACTGTTCGGCATCAGCGGGGGCGCCGCGCGCACGTGCCTGTGGCGCATGGTCTCCAGCGGGGAACTCACCAGCGACGGCGGGACCTACGCCCTGGCGGGACACTTGCTGGAACGACGCGAACGCGTCGACGACGCCTCGCGCATCCCGGACGTGGCCACCCGCGGCTGGGATGGAACGTGGGAACTGGCCGTCGTCTCGGCCGAGCGCCGGCCGCCGTCCGAACGGCTCGAGCTGCGTAAGGCCGCCACCGCGCTGCACTTGGCCGAACTTCGCGAGGGCGTGTGGATGCGCCCGGATAACCTTGACCCGCAACGACTCCCGACCATGCGCAGCGTCCTGGACCGCCAATGCGTCCATTTCCACAAGGCCGCCTCGACGATCGCTGACGACACCGTGAGATCGCTGTTTTCCCTTGATGATTGGGCCAGCGAGGCGAAGCGGTTGGCCGGCGCCATGCGGGCCGAACTCGACGGCCCCGCGCTAAACCATGACGACACCAGCGCCAGCTTCCGCTTCCAATTCGCGTTGTCGATCGCCGTCGTCCGGCACCTGCAACTCGACCCGCTACTGCCGACGCACTTCATCTCGGACGACTGGCCGGGAAATCGGCTGCGCGATACCTACCGGGTTTTCGACGAAGCGTTCAAACACCGTATGCTCAACGCCTTTCGGCGCACACCGGCGTAAGATCAGCGCGCTTGTACCAATCCGCCCGCCGGGGGCTCATCGACGTCGATCAACTCGCGCACGGCGGGACGCGGTCCGTATGGCCGCAGCATGGTGCTGGCCGGCCGGGGTCGCACGTGCTGCGGCCACCAGAACCAGCGCCCGAGCAGGGTGGCCAGCGACGGTGTCATGAACGACCGCACGATCAAGGTGTCGAACAATAGACCCAGCGCGATCGTCGTACCCACCTGGGCCATCACCAGAAGCGGGCTGAACATGAACGTGGCCATGGTCGCGGCGAACACCAGACCGGCGGAGGTCACCACCGAGCCCGAACCGGCCATCGCGCGGATCGTCCCTGTCTTCAGCCCGGCGTGGATTTCCTCCTTGAACCGCGATATCAGCAGCAGGTTGTAGTCGGAGCCGACCGCCAGCAGCAGGATGATCGCCATCGCCAGGACCATCCAGTGCAACTTCATGCCCAGGATGTACTGCCACAGCAGGACGGAGAGTCCGAATGAGGCGCCTAGGGACAGCAACACCGTACCGACGATCACAAAGGCCGCCACGACGCTTCGGGTGATCACCAGCATGATGATGAAAATCAGTGTGGCGGCGGCAATTCCGGCGATCAGCAGGTCGATGTTGGAGCCGTCGTGCATGTCCTTGTACGTCGCGGCGGTACCGCCGAGGTAGACCTTGGCGCCCTCCCAGGGCGTGCCCTTGATCGCCTCGTGCACGGCCTGCTTGATCGGTTCGATGTGGCGGATGCCTTCGGGACTCGCCGGGTCACCTTCATGGGAGATGATCA
>NZ_MBEM01000094.1:0-6815 GCF_001954045.1 Mycobacterium sp. SP-6446
GCGTGGCATCGGCCATCCTGTACGGCCCGCCGGGCAGCGGCAAGACGACGCTGGCCGCGCTGATCCCGCAGGCGACCAACCCCGACGTCGGCGTGTCAGCCGGCGCGCCGCTGGCGGTGCGGATGCGCCCGGCGTCGCTGGACGAGGTGGTCGGGCAGGACCACCTGCTGGCACCCGGATCGCCCCTGCGCCGCCTCGTCGAGGGTTCGGGCGTGGCATCGGCCATCCTGTACGGCCCGCCGGGCAGCGGCAAGACGACGCTGGCCGCGCTGATCTCGCAGGCGACCGGGCGCCGGTTCGAGGCGCTGTCGGCCTTGTCGGCCGGCGTCAAAGACGTCCGGGCCGTCATAGATCAGGCGCGCAGGGCCCTCCTTTCCGGCCAGCAAACGGTGCTGTTCATCGACGAGGTGCACCGATTCTCCAAGACGCAGCAGGACGCCCTGCTCTCCGCGGTGGAGAACCGGGTGGTGCTGCTGGTGGCGGCGACCACGGAGAACCCGTCGTTCTCGGTGGTGGCGCCGCTGCTGTCCCGCTCGCTGATCCTGCAGCTGCGGCCGCTGAGCGCCGACGACGTCCGCACGGTGGTGCAGCGGGCGATCGATGACCCCCGCGGCCTGGGCGGTCAGGTCGTGGTGCAGCCCGAGGCCGTCGACCTGCTCGTGCAACTGGCGGCCGGCGACGCCCGCCGCGCCCTCACCGCGCTGGAGGTCGCCGCCGAGGCGGTGCAGGGGGAGCCGGTCACCGTCGAGGCCATCGAGCAGTCCCTCGACAAAGCCGCGGTCCGCTACGACCGCGACGGCGATCAGCACTACGACGTCATCAGCGCGTTCATCAAGTCGGTGCGCGGCTCCGACGTCGACGCCGCGCTGCACTATCTGGCCCGGATGCTGCTGGCCGGCGAGGATCCCCGGTTCATCGCGCGCCGGCTGCTGATCCTGGCCAGCGAGGACATCGGGATGGCCGACCCGACCTCGCTGCAGACCGCGGTCGCCGCCGCGCAGACCGTCGCGCTGATCGGCATGCCCGAGGCGCAATTGACGCTGGCGCACGCCACCATCCACCTGGCCACCGCGCCCAAGTCCAACTCGGTCACCACCGCGCTGGCCGCGGCGATGGACGACGTCAGGGCGGGCAAGGCCGGCCTGGTGCCGGCGCATCTGCGCGACGGGCACTACTCCGGCGCGGCGGCACTGGGCAACGCGCAGGGCTACAAGTATTCGCATGACGACCCGGACGGCGTTGTCGCACAACAATATCCGCCCGACGATTTGGTGGAGGTCGACTACTATCGGCCCACCGGTCGCGGCGGCGAGCGGGACATGGCCGGCCGACTGGACCGGCTGCGAGCGATCATCCGTAGGAAGAGGCCATGAGGACGTTCACCGACGAGGAGATGGGCCGGCTGCTGCCCACCGCGAAGGAATACAGTGTCGTCATCCTCAAGCGGGGGCCCAACTTCGGCGACGACACGGCACCGGGCATCGTCTGGGAGCACGGGCGGCGCAACTTCGCCCTGCGCGACGACGGCGTGCTGCCGGTGGTGCTGCCGGTCACCGACGGGTCCGACGTGTGCGGCGTCGGGGTGTTCGCGGCGACCGTCGACGAGACCGCGGCGATCATGGACGGCGACCCGGGCGTGGCGGCCGGCGTGTTCACCTACGAGGTGCACGCCTGCCGCGGGTTCCCCGGGGATTCGCTGCCGTAGCTAAGCCAGCTCGGGCACCCGCAGGCCGGCGATGGCCAGCTCGAACTCGACGACGTCGATCACCTCGGCGCCCAGCTCGCGCACCCGCCTGCTGCGCAGCTCGGTCGCACGGTCACGGTTGCGGGCCATCGCTTCCAGGCTGTCGAACGTCGAGCACGACACCGCGCGCCGCGAGGCCGGGTGGTCGACCATCAGGCTGGCGCTGCAGAACCCGTCCAGGTTCTCCATCTCCGGAAGGACGGCCGTGCGATAGAAGTCCAGCGAGCGGGTGAGCTGATCCGGCACCACCTTGAGCCAGGTGGCCCGCACGCATGCTCCTTCCCGGGAGGGGTGGTCGCGGTGCACCAGCGCGATGTCCCATTCTTCGACGCGCGCGCTGCCGTCGAACATCAGCGCGGCGCGGTCACGGATGGGCGCTATCCGTTCGGCGCTGGCGCGCATCGTTTCGATGGATTCCCACGCGCTGGTGGCGATGCAGGTGCCGGACTGGCGGTCGACCAACAGCGACACTCCGACGCACCCGTCCATCTCCTGCAGGGCGGGCGTGACGACATCGCGAACGTGTGCAATTCCGATGTCGACCGACAAGGGTTGCGCCTGGATGGTGGTAGAGCGTGCGTACACGATCGACCCCTCACTCTGTCGGGGCGGCGCCCCGGTGGCGCCACCGGTCCCACCAGATACCTTCCTCCTCCGGGTTATCGGTCGCAATGGGCGCGAGGCGCGCAGTCTGGCGACCGGCCGATGCCCGGTTCGGCCGGTCTACCAATGGGTCTCGATCAGACCAGCTCGGGCACCCGCAGGTGCGCCAGCGCCAACTCGAACTCGCCCTCGTCGAGTTCCTCGCCGCTTACCTCTTGCATCGACGAGTTCTTCAGTTCGGTTGCCCGGTCCCGGTTCCGCTCCATCGCGTCGACGCTGTCGAACGTCGCGGAGGACACGCCGCGTCCGGACTCGCGGTCGATCAGCAGGCTCGCGCTGCAGAACCCGTCGAGGCTCTCGAGCTGTGGCAGCACGGACGACTTGTAGTACTCGATGCCCTGGTCCATTTGGTCCGCCGGCACCTTGACCCACGTCGCCCGCACGCCCGCGCCCTCGGGCGCGCGGTGGTCGCGATGCAGCACGGCGATCTCCCACTGCTCGACATCTGCCGTGCCCCCGAACATTTCCGCGGCCCGATCGCGGATCGGCGTCACGTGGTCCGCGCTGCCGCGCAAGGCCTCGTCACTTTCCCAGGCGCTGGTGGCGATGCACCGGCCCGAGCGGCGATCGACCAAAAGGGATACGCCGACGCATCCCGGCATACCTTGCAGCGCGGGCATCACCTCATCGCGAACATGCGCAATTCCGGCGTCGATGGACGAGGGTTGCGCCTGGATTGTGGTAGAGCGTGCGTACACGATCCACCCCCTCTTACTCGGGGCAGCGCCCCGGTGGCGCCACCGGTCCACGCACTACCTTCCTCCTGCGGGTGAGCACCCGCAATGGTGTGGCAGCACTCACAATCGATTGGCCGCTCGCAGGCGCCCGCCCGTAGGCTGGACCGGGTGCATACCGATGTGCTGAATGTGGACACCGCGCGTCGCCGCATCGTGGATCTCACCGACGCGGTTCGCAGGTTCTGCTTCAGCTGTGGTGACGGCCTGTGCAACGTGTTCGTGCCGCACGCGACGGCCGGGGTCGCGATCATCGAGACCGGCGCCGGCTCCGACGACGATCTGGTCGACACGCTCGAACGGCTGCTGCCGCGCGACGACCGCTACCGCCACGCGCATGGTTCCGAAGGTCACGGCGCCGACCACGTGCTGCCGGCGCTCGTCACGCCGTCGGTGACGGTGCCGGTCTCCGCCGGTGAACCGCTGCTGGGCACGTGGCAAAGCATCGTGCTGGTGGACCTCAACCGGGACAATCCGCGGCGGTCGGTGCGGTTGAGCTTTCTGGAGGGCTAGCCACCAGGCAACAGCCTTTCAATCCGGGCGAATAGGCTGGGAATCGACGCCAATACAAAATTCACCGCAAAATCAACGCGACACGGAAAGAAGCGAACGTAAGTGCAGACACACGAGATCAGGAAGAGGTTCCTCGATCATTTCGTGAAGGCGGGTCACACCGAGGTGCCGAGCGCATCGGTGATCCTCGACGACCCCAACTTGCTGTTCGTCAACGCCGGCATGGTCCAGTTCGTGCCGTTCTTCCTGGGGCAGCGCACCCCGCCGTACGCCACGGCCACCAGCATCCAGAAGTGCATCCGCACTCCGGATATCGACGAGGTGGGCATCACCACCCGGCACAACACCTTCTTCCAGATGGCCGGCAACTTCTCGTTCGGCGACTACTTCAAGCGCGAGGCCATCGAGCTGGCCTGGTCCCTGCTCACCAAACCGCTCGCCGACGGCGGATACGGGCTGGACCCCGAAAGGCTTTGGGCCACAGTGTATTTCGACGACGACGAGGCCTTTGGGCTGTGGCGGGAGATCGCCGGGCTGCCGGAGGAGCGGATCCAGCGCCGCGGCATGGCCGACAACTACTGGTCGATGGGCATCCCCGGGCCGTGCGGCCCGTCGTCGGAGATCTACTACGACCGTGGGCCGGAGTTCGGCGTCGAGGGCGGCCCGATCGCCAACGAGGACCGCTACGTCGAGCTGTGGAACCTGGTGTTCATGCAGAGCGAGCGCGGCGAGGGCACCGGCAAAGCCGACTTCGAGATCCTGGGGCCGTTGCCGCGCAAGAACATCGACACCGGCATGGGCGTCGAGCGGGTCGCGTTCGTGCTGCAGGGTGTGCACAACGTCTACGAGACCGACCTGCTGCGGCCGGTCATAGACACCGTCGCGGCGCGTGCCCCGCGCGGGTATGACGTCGGCAACCACGACGACGATGTGCGGTACCGCATCATCGCCGACCACAGCCGCACCGCCGCGATCCTGATCGGCGACGGCGTGAGTCCCGGCAACGACGGACGCGGCTACGTGCTGCGCCGGCTGCTGCGCCGGGTGATCCGCTCGGCCAAGCTGTTGGGCATCGAGGGCCCGATCGTCGGCGAACTGATGGCCACCGTGCGCGACGCAATGGGCCCGTCGTATCCCGAACTGGTCACCGATTTCGACCGGATCAGGCGCATCGCCGTCGCGGAGGAGACCGCGTTCAACCGCACGCTGGCCTCGGGTTCGAAGCTGTTCGACGAGGTGGCCGGCGCGACCAAAGCGGCGGGTTCGGGCGTGGTGTCCGGTTCGGACGCCTTCACGCTGCACGACACCTACGGCTTCCCGATCGAGCTCACCCTGGAGATGGCCGCCGAGGCCGGCCTGGGCGTCGACGAGACCGGCTTCCGCGAACTGATGGCCGAGCAGCGGCGGCGCGCCAAGGCCGACGCGGCGGCGCGCAAGCATGCCCACGCCGACCTGAGCGCGTACCGCGAGCTGGTCGACGCCGGCCCCACCGAGTTCACCGGATTCGACGAGTTGACTTCCGAGGCAAGGATTCTGGGCATCTTTTCCGACGGCAAGCGGGTGCCGGTCGTAGCCCACGGCACCGACGGGGCGGATCGCGTCGAGCTAGTGCTCGACCGCACCCCGCTCTACGCCGAGTCGGGCGGCCAGATCGCCGACGAGGGCACCATCAGCGGGACCGGCGCCAACGAGTCCGCCCGCGCCGCGGTCACCGACGTGCAGAAGATCGCGAAAACCCTTTGGGTGCACCGGGTTAACGTCGAATCCGGGGAGTTCGTCGAGGGTGACACCGTCGTCGCGGCGGTGGACCCGGGGTGGCGCCGGGGTGCGACCCAGGGGCATTCGGGCACCCACATGGTGCACGCCGCGCTGCGACAAGTGCTGGGGCCCAACGCCGTTCAGGCCGGCTCGCTGAACCGTCCGGGCTATTTGCGCTTCGACTTCAATTGGCAGGGGCCGCTTTCCGAGGAACAGCGCACCCAGATCGAAGAGGTGACCAACGAGGCGGTGCAGGCCGACTTCGAGGTGCACACCTTCACCGAGCAGCTCGACAGGGCCAAGGCGATGGGAGCGATCGCGCTGTTCGGCGAGAGCTATCCCGACGAGGTGCGGGTGGTGGAGATCGGCGGGCCGTTTTCGCTGGAGCTGTGCGGCGGCACCCACGTGCACAACTCCGCGCAGATCGGCCCGGTGACCATCCTGGGCGAAGCCTCGGTCGGTTCCGGGGTCCGCCGCGTGGAGGCCTACGTCGGGCTCGACTCGTTCCGCCACCTGGCCAAGGAACGGGCGCTGATGGCCGGGCTGGCGTCGTCGCTGAAGGTGCCCTCCGAAGAGGTGCCCGCCCGGGTGGCCAACCTGGTGGAGCGGCTCAAGGCCGCGGAGAAGGAACTCGAGCGCGCACGGATGGCCGGCGCGCGCGCCGCCGCCACCAACGCCGCCGCGGGCGCCGAGCGGATCGGTAACGTTCGTGTGGTGGCGCAGCGGATGTCGGGCGGGATGACGGCGGCCGACCTGCGCTCCCTCGTCGGCGACATCCGCGGCAAGCTGGGCAGCGACCCCGCCGTGGTCGCCCTGATCGCCGAGGGCGAGGGCGGCACGGTGCCGTACGCGGTGGCCGCCAATCCGGCCGCCCAAGATCTGGGGCTTCGGGCCAACGACCTGGTCAAGCAGCTCGCCACCGCCGTGGACGGCCGCGGCGGCGGCAAGGCCGACCTCGCGCAGGGCTCGGGAAAGAATCCGACCGGCATCGACGCGGCGATTGAGGCCGTGCGCTCCCAGATCGCCGCGATAGCGCGGGTCGGTTGAGTGGTTGAACGGCAGCGGGGACGGCGCCTCGGCATCGACGTCGGCAAGGTGCGCATCGGCGTCGCATCCAGCGACCCCGACGGCATCCTGGCCACCCCGGTGGAAACCGTGCGCCGCGAGCGCTCCGGCAAGCACCTGCGCAGGCTGGCCGAGTTGACCGCTGAGCTGGAGGCCGTCGAGGTGATCGTCGGGCTGCCGCGCACCCTGGCCGACCGCATCGGGCCATCGGCGCAGGACGCCATCGACCTGGCCGACGAGCTGGCACAGCGGATCGCACCGATACCGGTGCTGTTGGCCGACGAGCGGCTCACCACGGTCGGCGCGCAGCGATCGCTGCCATCGCCTTGGCCCTGTCG
>NZ_MBEM01000095.1:0-923 GCF_001954045.1 Mycobacterium sp. SP-6446
ACGACCGCGCGGCAGGCGGGAAAGGCGGCCGAGTAATTCATCGCGTCGACGGTTTTGACGTGGTCGAAATGCGGGGCGTCGCTGAAGTCGGTGTCCGCAGAGCAGATCAGCGCCCGTTCGCCCAGTTGCGCGCAGGCCGCGCCGATCATGGCGACGGTGTCGGCGGGAGACTTGACCGGCGTGCTGCCGAAGCCGAAGAAAATCGGCGGTGTTCCCGCGGCGATCCACGACGCGACCTCCTCGTCGGCGTCCGTGGTCAACTCCATCGTCAGCGCCCCGACGACCGGCCGTTGGCCGTTCCATTTCGCCCATTCGGCCGCCAGCCCCGGAAAGCACACCTCGTCGTAGGCCTGGATTTCCAGCGATGCGCGCTCGGCGATCCGCCGCGACCACAGGCCCGCCGCCTTTGGTAGCCCGAGTTCGCGGCGCTGCGCATCGTCGCGCTTCTTGAGCATCGGCCAACTCACCCACTCGTACAGCCGCACCGCGTAACGGCCCAGCGACGGTGACAGGAATGGCAGGACCTGTCCGTTGACCCGCACCGGGGCGAGATGCAGGGTGGCCAGCGGAATGTCGTAGTACTCGGCGACATTGGCGGCGGGCTGTTCGAAATTCAGAAACGTGACCAGCAGGTCGGACCCGGCCGCCAGCGTCCGCAGTGTCGCGGTGATTTGCTCCCAGTGCCGGGTGACGGACTGCCCGATGTCGCGCCACGACCTGACCAGATCTCGGATCTTCCAGAATTTGCGGAACACACGCGTCCAGAAGTCGCGGTGCGAACTCCACCACTCCCGCGTATCGGGCCCGTAGGCGACGGCCGACAGCCCAGCCGACTCGGCAAAGTCGACCAGGTCAGGCGGAACCGCGATGTACACGTCGTGACCGCGGCGCAGCAGTTCACGGCCGACTGCGACGCAGGGCCC
>NZ_MBEM01000096.1:0-35685 GCF_001954045.1 Mycobacterium sp. SP-6446
GCGCAGGCCTTGTTGGCGACCTATGGACAAGACCGGGCCGAACCGCTGTGGCTGGGGTCGATCAAGTCGAACATGGGCCACACGCAGGCCGCCGCCGGCGTCGCCGGTGTCATCAAGATGGTGCTGGCGATGCGCCGCGAGACGCTGCCCGCGACTCTGCATGTCGATGAGCCCAGCCCGCACGTGGACTGGTCGGCGGGCTCGGTGTCGTTGCTGACCGAGGCGCGGGCATGGCCCGCGGATCATCCCCGTCGGGCCGGGGTGTCGTCGTTCGGGATCAGCGGCACCAACGCACATGTCATCGTCGAGGCCGTCCCGGCCGAGCAGCCCGCCGAGCCGGAACCAGGTCCCCGCGTGCCGGTGGTGCCGTGGGCGGTGTCGGCGAAGTCGCCATCGGCGTTGAGATCTCAGGCCGCGCGGTTGGCGGCGCACGTGCGCGCCCACGGTGAACTCGACATCGCCGATGTGGGGTGGTCGTTGGCCGGCCGGTCGACGTTTGAGCATCGCGCCGTCGTCGTCGGCGGTGACCGCGAGGAGTTGCTGACCGGGCTGGACGAGCTGGCCAACGACGATCCGGCCGGGTCGTTCATTGGTGGTTCCGCGACACCCGGCGGCAAGACCGTCTTCGTCTTCCCCGGCCAAGGCGCCCAGACACTGGGCATGGGAATGGAATTGCACGCCGCGTACCCGGTTTTCGCCGAGGCGTTCGATGCCGTCGTGGCCGAACTCGACCGGCACCTGCTACGCCCACTGCGCGACGTCATCTGGGGGTCCGACGAAAACCTGTTGAACTCCACCGAATTCGCACAGCCCGCGCTGTTTGCGGTGGAAGTTGCCCTGTTCCGGTTGCTGGAATTCTGGGGTGTGCACCCCGATTTCGTGATGGGCCACTCGATCGGCGAGCTGTCGGCCGCGCACGTCGCCGGCGTCTTGTCGCTCGAGAACGCCGCGGTACTGGTTGCGGCCCGGGGCCGGTTCATGCAGGCCCTGCCGGCGGGCGGGGCGATGATTGCCGTGCAAGCCACCGAAGAGGAGGTGCGGCCGCTGCTGGCGCCTGAGGCCGGTATCGCCGCGGTCAACGGCCCGGCCTCGGTGGTGATCTCGGGCCCCGACGACGCCGTGACCGCGATCGCGGAGCGGCTCCGCGCCGACGGTCGTCGCGTCCATCAGCTCGCCGTCTCGCACGCCTTCCACTCGCCGTTGATGGATCCGATGATCGACGAATTCGGCACCGTCGCCGCCGGACTCGCCGTCGGCACCGCCACCATCCCGATCGTGTCGAACGTGACCGGACAGCTCGCTGGCGACGACTTCGCTTCGGCGGCGTACTGGAAGCGGCACGTGCGCGAGGCGGTGCGATTCGCCGACAGCGTGCGCTTCGTGCACTCGGCCGGCGGCACCCGTTTCCTCGAAGTCGGTCCCAGCGGCGGGCTGACGGCGTCGATCGAAGAGTCGCTACCGGATGCCGCCGTGACGACGATGTCGGCCTTGCGCAAGAACCGCCCGGAGCCGGTGTCCCTGACCAACGCCGTCGCGCAAGGGTTCGTCGCCGGGATGGCCGTGGACTGGCGCGGCGCCCTCGGGAAGGCCAAATTCGTCGAGTTGCCGACGTATGCCTTTGAGCGACGCCGCTTTTGGCTGTCCGGCGAGGGCGCTGCGGTCGATGCCGCCGGTCTGGGTCTCGCCGCCGGCGAACATGCCCTACTCGGCGCGGTGGTGGACCTGCCGGCGTCGGGCGGAGTCGTGCTCACCGGTCGGCTGTCGCCGGGCGCGCAGGGCTGGCTCAACGATCACGCCGTCGGCGGGGTCGTCCTGTTCCCGGGAGCGGGCTTTGTCGAGTTGGCGATCCGCGCCGGCGACCAGGTGGGCTGCGGGATCGTCGACGAGCTGAATCTGGCGGCGCCGTTGGTGTTGCCGGCCGACGGATCGGTCGCCGTTCAGGTCGTGGTGGGTGGCGCGAATGATTCGGGCGCACGCGAGGTGTCGGTGTTCTCGCGGACCGATACCGGATCTGCGTGGTCGTTGCACGCTGAAGGCGTTCTGCGCGCGGGATCGATACAGCCGGGCGGGGATCTCTCGGCGTGGCCGCCGGTGGGTGCGGTCGCGGTGGACGTCGGCGACGGCTACGAGCGGCTGGCCGAGCGCGGCTACGGATATGGGCCCGCGTTCCGTGGACTAACGACGATGTGGCGTCGCGGCGACGAAGTCTTCGCCGAAGTCACCCTGCCCACCGACGCCGGGGTGTCGACGGCCGGCTTCGGCGTCCACCCGGCGATGCTCGACGCCGCACTGCATGCGGTCATCCTCGCGTCCGATGGCGGCGAGCTTCCCGAGGGCTCGATGCTGGTGCCGTTCTCCTGGCAGGGGGTGTCGTTGCACGCCGCGGGGGCGGCGGCCGTGCGAGCGCGGATCGTGCCGAACGGCCAATCGGCGGTGTCGATCGAGCTCGCCGACGGGTTGGGGCTGCCGGTGCTCTCGGTGGAGTCGATGGTGGCCCGCCCGGTGACCGACCAGCAGCTGTTGGCCGCGGTGTCGAGTTCGGGGCCGGACCGGCTCTTCGAGGTCGTCTGGTCCGCCCAGCCGTCGGCGGCGGTGCAGCCGGTATCGGTGTCCGCCTGGGGGACAACGGAGTTGGAGCAACCGGACAACGTCGAGGCCGAGCGCTCGGCGGTGCTGTTCGAATCGGCACCGGTGGCCGGTGACGTCGTGACCGAGGTATACGCGGCGACGCGCGCGGTGCTGCCGGTGCTGCAATCGTGGCTGGCCCGCGACGGGGCGGAGACGTTGGTGGTGTCCACCCGCGGCGCGATGGCGCTGCCGGGGGAGGACGTCACCGATTTGGCGGGCGCGGCGGTGTGGGGGCTGGTGCGGTCGGCGCAGACCGAACATCCCGGCCGGATCGTGCTCGTCGACACCGACGAGCCCTTGGACGCCGACGCGATAGCGGCGGTTCTCGCGGTCGGCGAGCCGCAGGTGTTGCTGCGCAATCGGACGGTCTACACCGCGCGGGTGCTGGGCAGCCGCGCGGTCGGCGGCCTCTTGGTGCCACCTGATGCCGGACCGTGGCGGCTGGGCATGAGCAGTCGGGGAACTATCGAGAATCTGCGGTTGGAGCGGATCCCCGACGCCGATGCGCCGCTGGGGCCCGGGCAGGTGCGGGTCGCGTTGTCGGCCATTGCGGCCAACTTCCGCGACGTCATGATCGCCCTGGGCCTGTATCCCGATCCGGACGCGGTCATGGGCATCGAGGCCGCCGGCACAATCACAGAAACCGCCTCGCAGGACGGACGTTTCACGGTCGGCGACCGCGTCATGGGCCTGTTTCCGGACGGGACGGGAACGGTCGCGATCACCGACCAGCGACTGCTCGTCAAGGTGCCGGAGGGATGGTCATACACCGCCGCCGCGACGGCTTCGGTGGTGTTCGCCACCGCGCGCTACGCGCTGGTCGACCTGGCCGACGTCAAACCCGGCCAGCGGGTGCTGGTACACGCCGCCGCCGGTGGGGTGGGCATGGCCGCCGTCCAGCTGGCCCGTCACTTCGGCCTGGAAGTGTTCGCGACGGCCAGCCGGGGCAAGTGGGACACGTTGCGGGCCATGGGCTTTGACGACGACCACATCGGGGACTCGCGCAGCCTCGAGTTCGAGGAAAAGTTCCGGGCCGCGACCGGTGGGCGCGGCGTGGATGTGGTGCTCGACTCGCTCTCCGGTGATTTCGTGGATGCCTCGCTGCGGCTGGTCGCCCCCGGCGGGGTGTTCCTGGAGATGGGCAAGACCGATATTCGCGAACCCGAGGTCGTCGCCCGGGATCACGCCGGCGTGCGCTACCGCGCCTTCGACCTGTTCGAGGCCGGACCGGACCGCATCGCGCAGCTGCTCGACGAGTTGGCCGCACTGTTCGGCGACGACGTGCTGCGCCCGCTGCCGGTCACCAGATTTGATGTTCGACGTGCGCCTGCCGCGTTGCGGTACTTGAGCCAGGCCCGCCACGTCGGCAAGGTCGTGATGACGATGCCGGATGCCTGGACGGCGGGCACGGTCCTGATCACCGGCGCCACCGGGATGGCCGGTTCGGCGCTCGCGCGGCATGTGGTGGCCCGCCATGGGGCGCGCAACGTGGTGTTGGTCAGCCGGCGCGGTCCCGATGCACCCGGCGGCGCGGAGCTGATGTTCGAGCTGCGCGCGGCGGGCGCCCAGGTGGAGCTGGTGGCCTGTGATGCCGCGGATCGCGAGGCATTGGCGAAGGTGATCTCCGACATCCCGGTGCAGCACCCGCTGACCGGGGTGATTCACGCCGCTGGGGTGCTGGACGACGCGGTGGTGGCGTCACTGACTCCCGAGCGGCTCGATGCCGTGCTGCGGGCGAAGGTCGACGCGGCGTGGAACCTGCACGAGTTGACCCGCGATCTGGATGTGGCTGCCTTCGTGATGTTTTCGTCGATAGCCGGGCTGGCGGGCGCATCGGGTCAGGCTAACTACGCGGCCGGCAACTCGTTCCTGGATGGGCTGGCCGCTCACCGGCGGGCGCAGGGGCTGCCGGCGGTCTCGCTGGGCTGGGGACTGTGGGATCAGGCCAGCGCCATGACCGGCGGGCTGGGCGCCGCCGATCGCGCCCGATTCGGGCGGGACGGGATTGTCGCGATGTCCTCGGACGAGGCGCTCGAATTGATGGACACGGCGCTCATCGTCGACGAGCCATTCATGCTGCCCGCCCACATCGACCTCGCGGCGCTGCGGGTGAAGTTCGACGCGGGCACGCTGCCGCCGATGTTCGTCGATTTGATCAATGCGCCCACCCGTCGCCAGGTCGACGACTCGCTGGCCGCCGCCAAGTCGAAATCGGCTCTGCTGCAACGGCTCGAAGGGCTACCCGAGGACGAGCAACAGGCGATTCTGCTGGACCTGGTGCGGTCGAACATCGCGACCGTGCTGGGCAGCTCCAGCGCCGAGGCCATCCATCCCGACAGGGCTTTCCAGGAGTTGGGCTTCGACTCGCTGACCGCCGTCGAGATGCGCAACCGGCTCAAGTCCGCCACCGGCCTGGCGCTGTCGCCGACGTTGATCTTCGACTACCCGAACTCCGCCGCGCTGGCCGGTTACATGCACCGCGAACTCGTCGGCGCATCGGAGCAACAGGCGGTCGCCGCCGCGCCGGGCGAAGCCGAAATCCAGCGGGTCGTCGGGTCGATTCCGGTCAAGCGCTTGCGCCAGGCCGGAGTCCTGGAGCTGTTGCTCGCGTTGGCAAATGAGGCCGACGGCGCCCAGGGGGCCGCCCCCGCGGTGACGACGGAGAAGGACATCGCGGACATGGATCTCGACGCCCTCGTCAACGCGGCCTTGATGGACGACGACGACGAGTAGCCATGAGCAAAGACATTCCGTGAAGGTCGCGATCACGGGGGCCGGTGGTGTGCTCGGCCGCGGCCTTGCCGCCCGGCTTCTCAGCCAAGGCCACGATGTCGTCGGCATCGCGCGCCACCGCCCTGAAAGTTGGTCGAGCGCGGCCGAATTCGTCGCAGCGGACATCCGGGACGCCGAAGCGGTCAAGCACGCCATCGCCGGTGCGGACGTCGTCGCCCATTGCGCCTGGGCGCGCAACAGCGAGCAGGTCAATATCGGCGGCACGCGCAACGTCCTGCAGACGATGGCCGAGACCGGCAGCGGGCGCATCGTTTTCGCGTCGTCGGCACACGTCTACGGCGGGCCAGACACTCCGAAGGCCGAGACCGACGCGCTATCCCCGGTCCTAGAGGATGGCCGACACAAAGCCCGCGTCGAACAGCTGCTTGAGTCGTCGGGTCTGGACTGGGTCGCGATCCGTTCGGCGCCGATTCTCGGCCGCGGCGTCGACAACTGGGTGCGCCGGCTACTGGCGCTGCCGGCATTTCCCGGCGGGGCAGCCGATCGTCGCATGCAGGTGGTCCACCTCGACGACGCACTTCGACTATTCGCCTGGGCGCTGCTGAACACCGAAACCGGTAGCGGCCCTGTCAATCTCGCGGCACGCGGAGCGGTGAGCTTCCGTCAGGTCGCCGCCGCAGTGGGACGCCCGATCGTGCGGTTGGGATTTGGGCCGGCGGACCTACAGCTGGTGCGGGGCGCCCCGTTAATGGATACCTCGCGGCTGCGCGACGAGTGGGGCGTCGAGCCGACCTGGAACGCCCAGGAGTGCGTCGACGATTTCGCGCTGGCGGTTCGCGGTCGGGTCACCGTCGGCAAGCGGGTGGTGTCGATCCCGTGGCGGCTCACCAACATCGCCGACCTGCCCGCCGTCGACGCGCCGTCCGAAGACGGGGTGAAACCCAATTTAGCTGGCCCGGCGGGGGATAACGGGGAATTCGACACGCCGATCGATCCGCGTTTCCCGACCTTCTTGGCGACCAACCTATCGGAGGCGCTGCCCGGTCCGTTTTCGCCGTCGTCGGCCTCGGCGACCGTGCGCGGGCTGCGCGCCGGTGGAGTGACCATCGCCGAGCGGCTGCGTCCCGGTGGAATCGTCCAGCGGGAAATCGCGATGCGAACCGTCGCGGTCTTCGCCCACCGGCTGTATGGGGCAATCACGTCGGCGCACTTCATGGCCGAAACCGTGCCGTTCGTCAAGCCCCCGACGGTCGTCAGGAACAGCGGATACTTCGGTCCCAGCATGGCCTCCCTGCCGATCTTCGGCGAACAGCGCCCGCCCACCGAAACCAGCGGCGCCCGAAGGAGATTGCGCACCGTCCGTAACATCGGCGTGTTCGGCGTCAACCTGGTCGGCCTGAGCGCCGGTTCGCCCCGCGACACCGCGGAGTACCTGGCCGATGTCGATCGCCTGGAAAGGCTGGTCGGTGACGACGTCACCCGGCTAGACGATCGCCGCCTGCTCAGCCTGATCCTGCTGGCACGCGACGATGTCGTGCACGGCTGGGTGCTGTCTTCGGTGTCGTTCATGCTGTGCGCCGCCTTCAATGTGTTGTTGCGAGGCTTGTGCGGGCGCGACACCGCCCCGCAGGCGGGGCCGGAGTTGGTCAGCGCGCGGTCGGTGGAGGCGGTGCATCGGTTGGTGGTTGCCGCACGGCGCGACCCGAACGTGGTACGGCTGCTCGGCGAGCCGGGAGAGCGGCTCGCAAAGCTGGCCGCCGACGCGCCGGAGTTTCATGCGGCGGTGTTGTCCGAGCTTCAGCTGATCGGTCATCGCGGCCCTGCGGAGCTGGAGATGCTGTCGACCAGTTACGCCGACATCCCCGAGCTGCTGGTCCGGATGGTGGCCAGGGCGATGACCGCCCCGCCCACTCCGCCGCCACCGCCCCCACGAATTCCGTTGCGCGCCAAGCCCATAGCGGCGCTGGCCGCGCGTCAGATCCGCGACCGCGAAGTCCGCCGCGACAAAATGGTCCGCGCGAACTGGGTGCTGCGCGGTTTGCTCCGCGAGTATGGGCGCCGGTTGGCCGACGCCGAAATCTTCGACAACGCCGACGACGTGTTCTACCTCCTGGTGGACGAACTCGACGCACTGCCGCCCGATGCGGCCGGCGTGGTGGCGCGCCGCCGCGCCGAACACCGCAGACTGGCCGGCGTGGTCCCCCCGACGGTGTTCAGCGGCAGCTGGCAGCCGTCCAGCACGGCGCCGCCCGGTCTGACCAGCGGGGACACCCTGCACGGGGTCGGGGTGTGCGGGGGACGGGTACGCGGCCGCGTGCGGATCGTGCGGCCGGAGACCATCGACGATCTGCAGCCCGGCGAGATTCTCGTCGCCGAGGTCACCGATGTCGGTTACACCGCCGCCTTCTGCTACGCCGCGGCCGTGGTCACCGAACTCGGTGGGCCGATGTCACACGCCGCCGTGGTCGCGCGCGAGTTCGGCTTCCCGTGTGTGGTCGACGCCCAGGGTGCAACCAAGGCCTTACCGTCGGGTGCGCTCGTCGAAGTCGACGGCGGCACCGGCGAGATTCGTGTGCTCGAGCTCTGAGCCGGCCGCCCGGAAAAACGGTCAGCGGAAGCGGACGTTCATCGTCGCCATGCCGAAGATCTTCTGGCCACCGGATTTCGCGGCGACAATCACCACGCCCGAACGGGTGGCCGGGTCCAGCGACTTGACCCGGCCGCTGAACTCGATGTCCGCTCCCTCGGCAGCAGATACGACCGCAGGCTGGGACAGCCGCACCGCGTAGCGGGTTACCGCCCCGGGGTCGCCCGACCACGCGGACGCGAACCCAGAACCCAAACCCATGGTGAGCATTCCGTGGGCGATCACATCGGGCAGCCCGGCGAGCTTGGCGATGGACTCGTCCCAGTGGATCGGATTGGCGTCGCCGGCCACGCCGGCATAGTTCACCAGGTCGCCGCGGGACAGTCGGGCGTGATGCGCCGGCAGCTCGTCACCGACCTGGACGTCCTCGAAGGACGGCGTCCCCGGCGTCCGGGTGGTGCTTCCCTCGGCGATCCGAACCTCGCCCTCGGGGCGCACCGTCTTCTGGTAATCCTCTTCACCGATACCGAAGATGTCGACGTCGTGCATCATCATCTTTTGCACCGCCGTTTTGATTGCCGGATTGACGTCCTCGTTGGTGAGGCCGACAACGGTGGTGTGCAGGGTGTGCACCCGTTCGCCGTCCGTGTCGGTGAAGGTGTTGGTGACGGTGATGAAATCTCGGCCGGCCGTCCTGCGCACCGACGACAGCTCGACGTCGACGTGCAGTTCGTCGCCGGCCACGATCGGGCGGTGCTGTTCGAAGACTTCTTCGGTCTGCAGGTAGGTGTCGTAACCGACGACCACCGATTCGAACATCCGGCGATTGCAGGTCATGCCGGGGACCGACGTGAACGTCAGCGGCGCGACCAGGTCCGAGTAGCCCAAGTCGGCCGCTGCGGTGACATCCCAATGCGCGGGGTGGTAGTCCTGCACGGCACGGGCGTATTCGCGGAGCTTCTCGCGGCCGACCACGTAGGTGCCGTCCATCTGGTAGTAGTGGCCGACCCGCGCTTCGATCGGTGACGTTTCTGCTGCCGCAGTCATAAATTTGCTCAACTTCTTCTATCGGTGTCCCAAGCACACTAACGTGCGGATACCGCACCCGTGGACGCGCGGGCGTGATCACGGAATATTGGTCCCCAGGAACGTCAACGGCAGGCCCAAAACCGACAAGTCGATTTCGTCGAGGAAGGTGCCCTCGCCCTCGAAGCTCTGCCGGAATCGCGTTGCCGCGCCGTAGCGCGCGGCGACGTCTTCGGCGGCCGAGGCCGCGGGGACCCGGATTACCACGGTGTACACGCCGTCGCCGTGGTTTTCCAGGAACTTGTTCACCGAAGCGGCCACCGACCCCGTCGATTCCGGTATCGCGCTGATCAGCTCGATACCGCGATTCCAGTCCAGGTGAATGTCCACGCCCAGTTCGGCCAGCTGGAAATTCTCGAAGACGAATCCGAGGTCGGTGAAGAATTGTGCCGCGGTGGCATGTCGCTCGGGTGCCACGGCGAACACGACGTGATGGAGCAGAGGCGATTGATCGTCCGCCGTCATCGCATTTCCTTCAGTCGGGGATCACGGGTGCGCCGCTGCGTGCTGCCGCGCGAGTCGTTCGTCGTGAATCCGTACGAGTTCGCGGAACCCGAGCCGGTGGTACTTCGGTATCGGCTGGATGCCCCACACGTCCTGTGCGGTGGCCTTGCCCTCCGCGCCCTCGGGCGGCCCGAGCGGCGGGTACGGGTACTTGCACTCCAAGGTGTCGTTCGAGTACCGAATCTTCAAGAGTTCACTGCAGATTTCGGTCAGGCTGAGCGTGGGGTAGCCGTAGTAGACCGCCATGAACGGCAGCGTGAACGCGCCCTCGATCACCAGCGCCACCAGGCACACCAAGACGGCCCGTTTGATCCATTTGTGCATTCGCGCGTAGTACGGCGTCGTGCCCGGCTCGAGCTTCTCGGAATCTGGAGTCTTGTCCTTTTCCTTGGTTGCTGACGGTTCGGTCATCGCAGTGCTCCTAAACCTAGTCGGTAAAGATTTCGCGGTTGACGGTGTGCAGATAGGGGATGGCCAGGAAGGGGGTGATGTAGAAGATGTCGTAGAGCCACCAGCCGACGACCGGAAACACGACGCCGGCGTACCGCACGTCGGCGTACATGGTCATGTTGAACACGTAGGCCGACCAGATCACCACGCCCATCCAGCAGGTGATGATCATCCACTGATGGCCCCACCGCTTCATCTGCAAAAACCCGATCGCCGCGGCCACTCGCATGGAGAACACCGTCAGGATCAGCCCCGCCACGTAAGCCTTTTCGCCCGGCCCGGCGGCGCCGCCGACCCACAGCTCGTTGTAGTGCCAGAAGTACCCCGCGTCGAACATGTTGCCCCACCCGACCATCAGCACCCGGTTGATCAACGTGTGGTTGGCGACTAAGTCGAGCGCCCAGCCCAGGCTGTTGAGCATTCCGTCGATCAGCACCAGATAGCCGATCAGTGTCACGATCATTGGCCGAACCGACAGCCCGGCGCGCAGGGCTTGACGCTGCAGCCAGACCCCACGCATGAAGATGGGGAATCCGATCAGCCCCGGAGCCCACATGCCCATTAGGGCCGCGCCGGCGATCATCCACTTGTCGGCGCGACGCTGTGCCTGGCGGGACTCGTCGTGGTGATGCTCCAGGCTGACCGAGCCGCCTGAAAGCCGGTTGAGCAGAGGAAGATTCACAGATCCCACCACCCGCGGGCAAACGACATATAGAGCTGGATTCCGAACATCACCGCCAAGTAGCCGTAGATCATTATCTGGAAGACGATGAGCGCCCTCTTGCGTTTCCGCTCTTTCAGATCCATGCCAACCGGCTCCTTTCTAAGTTTTCGCGGCGGCCAGGCTGGCCGCCGCCACTTCACGCAGACCGTCGGTGACCGCGCCGTCGGTGCTCAGCGGCGCGAGTATGCAGGCGTCTGCCGCATCCAATTCGGTTGCGCCGGTCGCGATCAGCTGCGCGGCCGTGACCAACACCCGAGTCGACGGCGGCTCGAAGTGAAAGGCTTCGTCTGCGGTGCGGATCGCGAGGGCGCAATCGACCAGTCGCCGTGCCGTCGCGACGGGAATTCCGGATTCGGCGACAATCACCTCGGCCTCGCGGTCGGGCGGCAAATAATTCATCGCGAGCGTGACGAACCGCTGGCGGAACGACGGTTTGAGCTCCTTGAGCGAGCTGCGGTATGCGGGGTTGTACGAGCACACCAGCATGAAGCCGTCGGGCGCCTGCACCACCTCGCCGGCGCGGTCGAGGAACAGCGAGCGCCGGTGATCGGTGAGCGAATGCAGGATCGCCAACGAGTCGTGGCGGGCTTCGACGACCTCGTCGAGGTAGCAGATCGCGCCGGCCTTGACAGCCCGGGTCAACGGGCCGTCGGTCCACACCACGTCGCCGCCGGTCACCATGAAGCGCCCGACGAGATCGGAGCTGGTGAGATCGTCGTGGCAACTGATGGTGACGACGGGCCGCCCCAACAGCAGGCCCATGTGCTCGACGAACCGGGTCTTGCCGCACCCGGTCGGACCGGTGAGCATCACGGGCAGGCGCCGCTGGAAGGCCTGCTCGAACAGCTCGACCTCGTTGCCGTTCGCGGAATAGGTATCGGTGGCGGCGTTCATGCGGCGACCAGTTCACGATGGACATGGGCCAGTACCCGCGGAAGCTCCTCGATGCGCCGAATCCGTTGGGACCGGCGAGGACCGAACACCTCCGGGAGGGGATCGACTCTGGTCGGTCCCACGCCCACGTAATACATCGACACCCCGGCTTCGCTGGCCTCCTCGACCGCGTGCGCGGCGTCCGCCCAGGCATAACGGCCCTCGTAACCCTCGTCGGAGATCAGGCCGTCGCCGATCACGATCAGCAGGCGCCGTTCGGAGGGCTGCGCCAGCAACCGGCTTGTCAAATGGCGAAGTGGCGCACCGAGTCTGGTGTATCCGCGGGCGGACAGCCCCAGCCCGCTCGGCGGTACAAACCGGCGGTCGTGGAAGTCCTTCAGGCGGCGCACTTCGACTCGATGACGGGTGTTGCCCGTGAACACGAAGACGCCATGACGCTCGCGCGCCAGCGTCATCGCCCGCGAAAGCGCATCGGCACAAGCCAATTCCAGCCGGAAGATTCGCCCGCCATGCACCCCGAGCGACGAACTGCCGTCGAGCAGCAATGCCGTGGTGACGTCGCGGCCGCTGGGCAGCAGGTCGCGGAATATCCTTGGCTCCTTGGCCTCGCCGGTCGTGAGATCGGCATAGTGGCGCACGTATTCGTCGACATCGAGGTCGGAGCCGTCTTCGAGGCGGTTCGTCATCGCGCGGTGGGTGTGTTCTTCGAACCACTTGCGGACGTCGACGGTCACGGGCGCCGGCCCGCGGACGCTGCGGGTGTCCGCGGTCTCGACGACGGCGACGTGGTCGCGCATGAATCGCTGCGTCCACGCGTTCCATTCGGGGTAGGGAATGCCGGGCCGGTGTTGCGGGGTGAGGTCGAGATCGTTGTCTTGCGGACGGCTCGGCGGAGGCAGGTTGGGGTTGCGGACGCCGCCGTCGCCGCCGACGGGGACCGAATACGGCCGCGGAACCCGTTGCTGCGTTGTCGTCCAGGGCATCCTGCCGAAACTGCGTCGCAACTTGTCGGTCCATCCCCGTGGCAGCGTGTAGGCCATCGGCAAGTCGCCCAGTAGCGGATGGGTCGTCAAGGCTCCACCCGTCGCGGCCAGTGCGACCGCGCGGTTGAGCATCTCCTCGGCGTTCATGTCGCCGGCGTCGGCGCGGACTTCGGGTAGTAACCGGCGCAGCTCGGGTAGCAGGCCGGGCCAACGCGCGCCTATCCAGCCGACGGCGACGCCCGCTTCGACGAGCGCGAGCGCCCGCAGTTCGCGTGCGGACAGCTCGTTCAGCCGGTATTCGGTGATGCGTTCCTTGGACGGCGAACATTGCAGCGCCACACCGCATGTCAGGGTCCTGCACGTCCAATCGGCCATGGCGGGGTAGGGGATATGGACGAAGGTCAGCCCAGCATTCAAACCGAAGCGGCGCCGCTCACCCGTGACGAGCCGGGCGCCTTCGCGGCGGCGGTCACTCAACGCCACCGCCGTCACGGCACAACGTCTTTCGAGCGCCATCGCATGGAGGTCGGACCCTTCAGCCATCGCGGGAGCCGCTCAAAACGTGCCGATGTTGGAGAACAACCAATACCAAAACCAGATGATCAGGCCCGTGCCGCCCCAAGCGGCGACGTAGCGAAGGATTTCCCAGAGATAGCCCACGATCCGACCTCCTGATCATCGAATTCAGCTGTGGTTGCCGCGTATCAGTCGGTGAAGAGTTCACGGTTGACGGTGTGCAGATACGGGATGGCGAGGAACGGGGTGATGTAGAAGATGTCGTAGAGCCACCACCCGACGACCGGCAGCACGACACCGGCGAAGCGCACGTCGGCGAACATCGTCATGTTGAAGACATAGCCGATCCAGATGACCACCCCCATCCAGCAGGTGACGACCATCCACTGGTGGCCCCACCGCTTCATCTGCAGGAAGCCGATGGCCGCGGCGATGCGCATCGTGAAGACGGTCAGGATTAGCCCTACCTCCCAGGCTTTTTCGCCGGGGCCCGCCGCGCCGCCGATCCACAACTCGTTGTAGTGCCAGAAGTAGCCGGCATCGAACATGTTGCCCCAGCCGTTCAGCAGGACGCGGGCGAGCAGGGTGTGGTTGGCCACCAGGTCGAGCGCCCACCCGACGGCGTTGATCGCCGCGTCGATGATGACCAGGTAGCCAAGCAACGTAACGAGCATCGGACGAACCGAGAGCCCGTCCCGTTGCGCCCGACGCAACAACCGGACCCCCCAGAGGAATAGCGGAAGCCCAAAGACGCCTAGGGCCGCGCTGCCGATCAGCAGGCTGCCGGAGATGAGCCACCTGTCGGCTCGGCGCTGCGCGAGCTGCGATTGCTCCGCGTGCTCGTCGAACGTCGGCCCCGATGGGGCGGCGGCGCGCTGGTGCAGCTTCGGCAGATTCACGAACCCTCCCCGTTAATCGACGCCGATTGAGCGGTGGGTGCACTATAACAGGCTGACTTTAGTCAGCAACAGAGGTTGATGGAATCGCCAGGGGTTGGTGTGCATGCCCAAGCAGCCGCGATGCGACATTGATATCCGGAGGTCCGGCTGGGATCACCGAACCGCTTCCGCGACTATCCACTGACAGCAGTCAGAACGTTTGCCATTGACACGGCGTCGGCGAAACGCCTACGCTGCAGCGAGCGCTCAGCCTCTCAGGCCAAAGGAGCTGCAATGACGCCCGAATCGTCTGCGGAGCGGAAGTATCGCGTAATCCAGTGGGGCATAGGTAATGTCGGGACGGTCGCGCTCCGTCATTTTGCCCACAATCCCGCCTTCGAGGTGGTGGGGGTACTCTGCAACCGCGCGGAGAAGGTCGGCAAGGACGCCGGCGAGCTCGTCGGTGTCGCGCCGATCGGGGTGCTAGCCACCACCGACAAGTCGGCGATTGAAGCGATTGACGCCGATTGTGTTTTCTACGCGCCGCTGTGGTCTGATCCCGACGAGGTCTGCCGCCTGCTGCGTTCGGGCAAGAATGTCGTTGCGTCGGGCGGCGCGTGGTGGTTTCGCACCGAGCACAGTCAGGCCGATATCGACAAGATCGACGCAGCGTGCCACGAGGGCGGGACGTCATTCCACGCGGGCGGTGTCAACCCGGGGTTCGCCGGAGACCTGCTCGTCCTGACGCTGGCCCGCATCGTGAGCCGGATCGACGCCATCCACATCTACGAGGTGGTGAATTTCGGCAAGGACACCTTGAAGTACCTGCACGAGATGGGGATGGGGAACACTCCCGAAGAGTTCCGGGCCGGGCCGAATCTGCTGGGCAACGCCTGGCCGCTGTTCGCCCAGTCGATGGCCATGGTGGTCGACGGCCTCGGGATGACCGTCGACAGGTACACAACCGAGGTCGAACTGGGAACAGCCACCCGGGACATCCCGTATGAAGGGGGACCGACGAGCGACATGCCCGGCTTCAAGGGCTCGATCAGGAAGGGCACGGTCGCCTCCCAGCATCACAAGTGGACGACGTGGGTCGACGGTAAGCCGCTCATCACCTTCCACGAGATGTACACGATGGACGAATACGATGCCATTGAGCCGCAGCCGGATTGGGGCGGACACTATCATTACCGCATAGTGATCGAGGGCGACGAACCCACCGAGCTGATCCTGCAGGCGCCGGCGGATCCACGGGGTAACTACCCCAAGCCGGGCTACACCTGGACCGCAATGGGCCCGGCGAATACGGTTCCGGCCGTGTGCGAGGCCGCGCCGGGGTTCCTCACCCATAAGGAGCTCGGCCTGGTGCCGTTGCGCGGGCTGGTGCGCTCGTAGCGACGGGCGTTGCGGCGCAGGCGTTTCGCCGCACGGTTCAAGGCTGCAAGCTTCGCAGCATCCTCGCCACGTAGTCCTCCAGTAGATCGTGACCGGTGGGCCAGTGGTTGGTGGTGATCAAGAGAGAGTAGAGACCCAGCAGGAAGAACACCGCGCTGTTCATGGGATTGACTTGCGGATCCGTCTCTCCGCGCTCTTGGGCAAGCGCGATTTCCTGGGCGACCAAGACCACCAAAGGGTGGTCCCTGCCGTCTTCGGTGGGCGGACGAGTTTGCGAGAAGTGCAGCGCGAGAAAGTCATTGAACAGGTGATAGCCCAGCCGGCGTTCCAATCCGATCACCAGGCGGACGGCCTCGTTGAGGGCGGAGGCAAGATCATGCTTGGACTTCAGGAATTGAGCGAATTGCTTGGCGATGCGCTCCTCTTCGCGACGCTCCAACTCCAGCAGCACATGCTCTTTGGTGGGGAAGTGAAAGAAGAAGGTGCCGTGGGCGACTCCCGCGGCGGCCACGATGGCGCTCACGTCCGCTTCGGCCATCCCGGCGCGGGCGAACTCCGCGATCGCGGCGCCCATCAGGCGCTCCCGCGTCTGCAGGCGCTTGGCTTCTCGCGCAGACACCCGGTCCGTCACAGCCATTTCTTTCCTCACGGTTGACCCGACTCATACCAGAGCATCGCGGCTAACAGATCATTATGCCGTGTTCTTGCCAAAAAGGCTTGCACAACTTGATCACTATCGCGGAGTCGGCGCCGACACGGATGACGATCCCACAAATTCGTTGACTGTAGTCAGCAAGAGTCATAGATTGAACGGCGCACCTACGCACGATCCCGAAGGAGCCCGGCATGGCATTGGAGCAATTCCGGCTGGACGGACAGGTCGCGATCGTCACGGGTGCCGGGAAAGGTGTCGGGGCGGGCATCGCCCGGGTGCTGGCGGAGGCCGGGGCCACGGTGGTGGGGACCGCGCGCACCCAAGCGGATATCGTTGGCACGATTGAGGGTATTGAGGCCGCGGGCGGCAAGGGCCTGGCGCTCGTCGCGGACGCGATGAGTCGTCCCGACGGGGAACGCGTCGTGGACACGGCCATGGAGCGCTTGGGCCGCATCGATATTCTCGTCAACAATGTCGGCGGGTCTACCTACGCGCGTTTTCTGGACATCACCGACGAGGATTTCCGGCACACGTTTGACTGGTGTGTGACCTCCGCGTTCATCATGAGTCAGCTCGCGGCCCCGCACATGCTCAGTGCCGGGCACGGTTCCATCATCAACATCTCGTCGGGCTCGGCGCGGTTCGGCATTCGGGCGTTGACCGCGTACTGCGTCGCGAAGGGTGGTCTCGAGGCCCTGACGCGCGCCATGGCGCAGGAACTCGCGCCGAAAATTCGCGTCAATGCCATTGCCCTGGGTTCGTTCGCCACAGATGGTCTGCGGGGGAGTCTGGATTTGATGCCCGGGTCGCTGGAGAAGATGCAAGAGGCCACGCCGCTGCATCGGCTGGGCGACGTCGAGGACCTCGGACGGCTGGCGGTCTATCTCTGCACTCGCGACTGCTATGCGACCAACGCGACCTTCCATGTCGACGGCGGCATCGACTCGAACAATTCGCCGCTGCCGATACCGGACTACTGACCCGGGCCGCGATTCAACGCGTCATGATGGGTCTTCACCCACCAATGAAGATGAGGTCACCGTGCGCAGAGTCATCCAATTCTCGACCGGCAACGTCGGGCGGCATTCGTTGCGGGCGATCATCGGCCGGCCAGATTTGGAATTGGTCGGCGTGCACGCCGCCAGCGCTGACAAGATCGGCCGGGATGCAGCGCAGCTGTGCGGACTGGACCAACCGACCGGCATCGTCGCCACCGACGACGTCGACGCCCTGGTCGGCCTCGGCGCCGACTGCGTGGTCTACACATCGCAAGGTGAGACCCGGCCGATGGAGGCCATCGAACAGATGGCGAAATTCCTTGCGGCGGGGACCAACGTCGTCGGTACGTCGATGGTGTGGCTTGTCGCGCCCCACCACGCCGACGACTGGTTGCGAGTGCCCCTGGAGCGCGCCTGCGCGGAGGGCAACTCGTCGTTGTATGTCAACGGCATCGACCCCGGCTTCTCGGGCGACACACTGGTGCACTCCGCGGTCAGCCTGACCACCCGCGTCTCGTCGATCACTGTGCAGGAGATCTTCGACTACGGAAACTATGATGATGCCGAGTTCACAGGTGCCGCAATGGGTTTCGGAACCACCGCGGACGACGACTCGCCGATGATGTTCCTGCCCGGGGTGATCGTGTCGATGTGGGGTGGTCAGGTGCGCAGCTTGGCGGACAATCTCGACATCAAACTCGACGACGTGCGCCAGCGCTGCGAACCTTGGTATACGCCCGAGCGCATCGACTGCACGATGATGACGGTCGAGCCCGGCCAGATGGCCGCGGTTCGGTTCGCCACCGAGGGCGTGCGCGACGGGGAGCCGGTGATCACCCTCGAGCACGTGACACGGCTTACCTCGGCCGCGGCGCCCGACTGGGAGTTCCCCCCGGAGGGCCACACCGGTGTGCACCGCGTCGTCGTAGCGGGTGAACCGCGGGTGGAGATAAACACTCACGTTTCCCATCCCGTCCTTGATGCCACTGAAGCGGGCTGCATTTCAACGGCGGGCCGGGCGGTCAACGCGATCGACTGGGTATGCTGCGCGCCCCAAGGCCTGGTCGCAGTGGAGGACATCCCGCTATCGGCGACGATGCGCGGCGTGATGTGGAACGAGCACTAGGCGCATGGCGGAATCGATGCGGGGCCGCGTCGCCGGTAAACGCATCCTGATCACCGGGGCGGCCCGCGGCTTGGGGCGCAGCCATGCGCTGCGGCTCGCCGAGGAGGGCGCCGACCTCATCCTGATGGACATCTGCCAGTCCCTGCCGCAGATCGAGTACCCCTTGGCCGGCACGGAAGACCTCGACGAAACGGTACGGCTGGTCAACGAAATCGGCTGTCGCTGTGTGAGTTATGTTGTCGACGTCCGCGACGAAGAGCGGCTGCGCGCGGCTGTCGACGACGCGGTCGGCGAACTGGGGGGACTGGACGGCGCGGTGGCCAACGCCGGCGTGCTCACGGTCGCGTCATGGGACAGGACCACTGCCGATCAGTGGCGCACGGTGGTCGACGTGAACCTCATCGGGGTGTGGAACACCTGCGCGGCCGCGATACCGCACCTGCTCGAACAAGGGGGAGGCAGCCTGGTCAACGTCAGCTCCGCCGGCGCCGTCAAGGGCTTTCCGCTGCAGGCGCCCTACACAGCGGCGAAGTACGGCGTCGTCGGCCTGACACTCGCGTTGGCCAACGAACTTGCCGCGCAGAACGTTCGCGTCAACACCGTGCTTCCGACCGGCGTCCCCACCGGGATGGTCCCGCCGTCGTTCGGGCCCCTGCTGGGCGAGCAACGGTCCGACCTGATCCCCATCTTCGTCAACGCGATGCCCACGCCGGCTGTTGAGCCCGCCGACGTCAGCAACGCGGTGCTGTTCCTGCTATCGGACGAGGCGAGATACGTGACGGGGCTACAGTTCAAGGTCGACGCCGGGGTGACCATCAACTAGATCGCTCACAAACGCCAGCTGCTGGGCTCCGAGACGCGCCAGGGAGCGACGGCCGGCAGCGGCTTTGCCTCGGCGATCGATATCGCGTCAAGAACCAGGGCAACGTAGCGTCGCCAGCCATCGCTGCGCGGATCCATCGTCGGCAGCACGGAATACAGCATCGCGATCAGGCGCGGAAGATCGTCAGCGACCAGGTCGGCGCGCACCAGCCCGGCCCGCTGGCCCCGCCGAACAAGCTCGTGCAGGGCCTGGTTCAGCGAGTCGGAGATGTCCGCGGTCAGCGATCCGGCCCGGTGCACGGCGGTCAGCAGGTGGCGTTCGCGTGCGCCGAGTCCTATTGCCGCCCCGATCAATTCGTTCAGGCCACGCAGCGGGTCGTCCGCGCGCCGCGCCTGCTCGATCGCCGGCATCAGATCCTCGGCGATGCTCTGATCCAGGGCCGCGCGGACCAGGTCGGCCTTGGCCGGGAACCTGCGGTACAGCGTCCGCTCGCCGACACCCGCGCGCCGGGCGACCGCTTCGATGGGCGCATCCGGTCCGAGCTCGCCGTAGACGGCCCGCGCGGCGCGCAGGATGCGCTCGGCGTTGCGGGCGGCGTCCGCTCGCAGCGGCCGGTCCTCGATGGCGGTCACCAAGACAGCTTAACTGACAGTTGACTGCCAATTGCCGGAGTTCTACGCTCATGCAATTGACAGCTATCTGCCACTTAATGGGAAGCGCCGGTGACGCCAACAACTTCCGCCTCGTGCTCCGATACCGAACTCCCCGTGCTTCCGGTGCCGCGGGCGGCGCACTGCCCGCTCAAGCCGCCCGCCGAATTCGCGAGTTGGCGGGAGGAGCCGGGATTGCGCCGGGCGATGTACCACGGACATCCGGCCTGGGTGGTGAGCCGCTACGCGGACATCAGGGCGGCGCTGGTGGATCCGCGCCTGTCCGCGAAGACCATTCCGGACGCGATCATGCCGACCGACGCCGACAACAACATCCCCGTGATGTTCGCGCGGACAGACGATCCCGAGCACCAGCGGTTGCGGCGCATGATGACCAGCAACTTCACCTTCAGGCGTTGCGAAGCGATGCGCCCGCAGATCCAGGAAATAGTCGATCATTATCTCGGCGAGATGATCGGCCACGGGCCACCGGCCGACCTGGTGCGCAGCTTTGGCCTGCCGGTGCCGTCGCTGGTGATCGCGCTGCTGCTGGGGGTGCCGCCCGAAGATCTCGGGCTCTTCCAGCGGCATACCACCACCGGGTTGGACCAGAAGTCCTCCGACGCGGAGAAGGCGCAGGCGTTCGGGGCCATGTACGCCTACATCGAGGAGTTGGTGGGGCGCAAGGAGCGCGAACCAGGCGACGACCTGATCAGCCGGCTCGTCACCGAATACGTGGCCACCAATCGGCTCGATCATGCGACCGCCGCCATGAACAGCGTGATCATGATGCAGGCGGGCCACGAAACCACAGCCAACATGATTTCGCTGGGAACCGTTGCGCTGCTGCAACATCCCGATGTCTACGCCAGGCTCGGTCAAACCGACGACCGGGCCGCCGTCGCCAACATCGTCGAGGAGCTGATGCGTTACCTCACCATCGTGCACAGCCAGGTCGATCGCGTGGCGACCGAAGACCTCACGATCGGCGGGCAGCTGGTCCGCGCCGGGGAATACGTGGTGATGAACCTGCCCGCCGGAAACTGGGATGCCGCCTTCGTGGACGATCCGGAGACCTTCGATGTCGATCGAAACACCCGCGGACACTTGGGGTTCGGCTACGGCGTGCACCAGTGCATCGGCCAGAACCTCGCCCGAGTCGAGATGCAGGTCGCGTTCGCGACACTGGCGCGCCGGTTGCCGTCGCTGAAGTTGGCCGTACCGCCGGACGAGCTGAGGTTCAAGGACGCCGACATCTACGGGATGAAAGAGTTGCCGGTCACTTGGTGACCAACCCGGTGCAATTCGACGACCGGGTCGCGGTGATCACCGGCGCCGGCGGGGGATTGGGCAAGGAATATGCCCTGCTCCTCGCCTCGCGCGGCGCGCGCATCGTGGTCAACGACACGGGCGGCTCGGTGACGGGCGACGGTTCGGATGGCGGCGCGGCCGACGCGGTCGCGGAGGAGGTCCGCCAAGCCGGGGGCGAGGCCGTCCCCGATACCCACAGCGTGACGACTCCTGAGGGCGGAAAGGCGATCGTGGACACCGCCATTCGCGCTTGGGGCCGGGTGGACATCGTGATCAACAACGCCGGGATCGTGCGCGACGCGCCGTTCGAGGACATGACCGCCGACCTGCTCGAGCCCCTGCTGGACGTGCACTTGAAGGGCGCGTTCCACGTGACTCGGCCGGCCTGGAAAGTCATGCGTGAGCAACGCTACGGCAGGGTGGTCAACACCTGCTCGGCCGCCGGAATCCTTGGGGCCGAACGCATGAGCAACTACGGCGCGGCCAAGACGGGTTTGATCGGCCTCACCCGCGTCCTGGCGGCCGAGGGGGCCGATCACGACATCAAGGTGAACGCTGTCGCCCCGATCGCCTACACCCGAATGCTGGCGCACTCCGTCGACGGCGCGGGTCTGCAGGGGGACGCATCAGCGCAAGCGGTACTGGACGACCTTGTGGGCCAGTACCTTCGGAAGCTCGACCCGGCGCTGGTGGCTCCCGTGGTGGCCTTCCTGGCACACCACGATTGCCCCGTTTCCGGGGAGATCTACACCGTCGGCGCCGGACACGTCGCGCGCTTCTTCATCGGGAGGACAACGGGTTTCTACAGGCCCGCGTTGTCCATCGAGGATGTGCGCGATCATCTCGGCGAGATCCGGGACGAAACCGGTTACACCGTGCCCGGCGGTCCCGCCGACGAAATGAGCCAGCTCTTCGCGACGATCACCTAGCGCGGCTCAGCAGCTGAACGCAACGCCGACGCCGTCGGGCGCCGGCACCGACCGCAGGCAACCGAATGGCTGGACGCCGGCGGCGGCGAACCGTACCGCCGACTGGTGGGCGTAGTTCACGCAGAACAGTCCGGTTTCGTCCGCGCGACAGCGATTGTCGTCGTACGACAGCGAGTCCCCGTTCGCCAACTCGGGTCCATTGCCGTTGACGAATGGACCCGGGTCGGCACGGGCCGACCCGATCTGCAGTTTCGTGCCGTCGAAGTCGACCCAGCCGCCCTTCCATTCGCCGTAGGCGGTCTCGGGCCGGGGCGGGGGATTGGCGAGGTCGACCAGACAGGCCAGCGCGTTGCCGGTGTGCTTGGAGTCCGTCATGCACACGACTTTGCCGGTCGCGGCGGTGAAGGCGATGTCATTGCCCAACGGCGTGGCGACCCCGTCGCGCGTCACGGTGTGATAGCGACCGGGATCGGCGGGATGACCGGCCTCGATCCACGCGATGACGTCCGGCATCGCCGCCCCGGCGGCGGGCGCCGTCGACGGCGCGGGAGGTTTGCTCGACGAGGGCCCGGCGGCTGTCGGCGAGAAGCCCGATACCGCTGTGGTGTTGGGGGGCTGCGTCTGCCCCGAGTGGCTGCTGCCGGCGTGGGAGCATCCAGCGATCAGCAGCGACAGGGCGATCAGCGCGGTGATCCGCATTCCGTCAGGCTAGCCGCCACGCACCGGATTTAGGTGCTCCGCCCGCCCTACGTACGTAGTGTCGGCTACCGTCGGGTTATGCATCAGCGCAGCATCCGCGCACGCACCTCCGCCGGCATCGTTGAAGGCTTCACCCGCGACGGCGTGCACCGCTGGCGATCCATCCCGTACGCTCGCCCCCCGGTGGGCAGGCTGCGCTTTCGGGCGCCGCAGCCGGCCCAGCCCTGGTCGGGTGTGCGGCATTGTCATGGCTTCGCCAACTGCGCGCCCCAACAGCGTCGCTACACGATGCTGGGGGTTGGCAAATACCAGCCGATGAGCGAGGACTGCCTCACCCTCAATGTCGTCGCACCCGAATCCGGCCCCGAATCCGCCGAACGGCTGCCGGTGATGGTCTTCTTTCATGGCGGCGGGTACATCATGGGCAGCTCCGCGACCCCGCTGTACGACGGTGCCGCGCTGGCTCGACGCGGTTGCGTCTACGTTTCGGTCAACTATCGGCTGGGCGCGCTGGGCTGTCTGGATCTGTCGTCGCTGTCGACACCGGACGTCACCATCGACAGCAACTTGTATCTGCGCGATCTGGTGCTGGCCCTGCAGTGGGTCCACGACAACATCGCGGAGTTCGGCGGCGACCCGGACAATGTCACCATCTTCGGTGAAAGCGCGGGCGCCTGCATCACCGCCACGCTGTTGGCGGTGCCCGCCGCCGAAGGCCTGTTCGCCCGGGCGATCTCGGAGAGCCCGGCGTCGGGCCTGGTGCGGTCGAAGGAGATTGCCGACGAGTTCGCCATCCGGTTCGCCAACCTCCTCGGGACCCGTACCCAAGACGCCGCCAACGCGCTGATGCAGGCCTCCGCGGCCCAACTGGTCGACACGCAGGAACGGCTGATCGACCAGGGTATGCAAAAACGGCTGGGAGCCTTTCCGATTGGGCCGGTCATCGGCGACGACTGCCTGCCCATCGATCCCGTCGAGGCGATGCGCACCGGCCGGGCCCACCGAGTCCCGCTCATCGTCGGCACCAACGCCGAAGAGGGCCGGTTGTTCACCCGCTTCCTGCGGATGCTGCCGACGAACGAAACGATGATCGAAGAGCTGCTGGCCGACACCGAACCGGCTGCCCGCGAACGCATTACCGCCGCCTACCCGGACTACCCGTCGCCCTCGGCGTGCGTGCAGCTCGGCGGCGACTTCGCGTTCAGCTCGGCGGCCTGGCAGATCGCCGAGGCCCACGGCGGCCACGCGCCCACTTATCTGTATCGGTACGACTACGCCCCGCGGACATTGCGGTGGTCGGGCTTGGGAGCCACCCACGCCACCGAATTGCTGGCCGTCTTCGACTTCTATCGCACCAGGTTCGGTGCGCTATTGACCGCCGCGGCCGATCAGCGCGCCGCGCTGCGAGTGAGCAACCAGGTGCAGCGGCGTTGGCACAGCTTCAGCCGCACCGGGGTGCCAGGCGACGACTGGCCCGCCTACACCTCCGAGGACCGTGCCGTCATGGTCTTCGACCGCAAGAGCCGCATCGAGTTCGACCCGCACCCGCAGCGCCGGATGGCATGGGACGGCTTCTCTTTGGCGCAGTGAACTGGCACGCTGACCCCCATGCACGCCGACACCGAACGAGTCATCGAACGCCCCGCTGACCTCAGCGCCTCCTGGCTGACCGCTGCAATCGGCGCCGGGAGTGTCGCCGGTTTCGCCGTCGAGCGCATCGGTACCGGCCAGATGAGCGAGTGCTACCGCGTCCGGCTCGACTACGCCGACGCCGACTCGCCGGGACCGGACTCGGTCGTGCTGAAGGTCGCGGCAACCGATCCGGTGAGCCGGCAGACCGGCCTGGCGCTGGGCCTCTACGAGCGCGAAGTCCGGTTCTACGGCGACATAGCGCCGCGGCTCGGCGGGCCGATCGCGCCGTGCTACCACGCCGCGATCGACACCGCGACCGGAGCGTTTGACCTGCTTCTCGGCGATGCCGGGCCGGCGGTCGTCGGCGACGAAATCGCCGGCGCCACAACCGAACAGGCTACCCTGGCCGTCGCCGAACTGGGGCGGATGCACGGCCCACTGCTCGGCGACACGTCACTGGCCGAAGCGCCCTGGCTCAACCGGGACGCGCCGCTCAACCAGGCGATGATCGCCCAGCTCTACGCCGGATTCATCGAGCGCTACGGCGACCGGATCGCCGCGGAGCACCGCGCGGTGTGCGAACACCTGATCGCCGCCTTCGACGGGTACCTGGCCCAGGAATCCGAACCGAACCGAATTCAGGGCCTGGTGCACGGTGACTATCGGCTGGACAACATGCTGTTCGGTACCGCCGACGCCGACCGCCCGCTGACTGTCGTGGATTGGCAGACCGTGTCCTGGGGTCCGGCACTGACCGACCTGGCGTACTTCCTCGGTTGTGCGCTGTCGACCGGCGATCGCCGCGACGGGTACGACGCGTTGCTGCGCGCCTACCACGATGCGCTGGGACCGGCGGCGCCCCTCACCGTCGACGACGTCGCCGAAGGTGTGCGCCGGCAAAGCTTTTTCGGCGTCATGATGGCCATCGTCTCGTCCATGCTGGTGGAACGCACCGAACGTGGCGACCGGATGTTCATGACGATGCTGGAACGGCACTGTGACCATGTGCTCGACACCGACGCGTTGGCGACGCTGCCCAAAGCCGCGGTGCCGGAGCCGCTGCGCCCCTCGGCGGAGGACGAGCTCGCACACGCGCCGACCGACGAGCCGCTGTGGAGCGAGAGCTGGTATGCCGACTTCGCCGATGCGGCACAGGGATTGGGCGGTTGGTTTCGCATCGGCCTGGTGGCCAACCAGCGGACGGCATGGGTTCATGCACTGCTGTGCGGGCCCGAGATGCCGACGGTCGCCGTGGACACGCAAGTCCCGCTGCCGGCGGACCCGTGGCTGCTGAACACCGACGCCTTCGAGGTCCGCCACTGCGCGGCCGCGCCCTTGCAGACCTACAGCGTCGACGTCCGGGCCCGGGCCGAGGCCTACGACGACCCGGCGGCCTTGTTGCGCGGCGAGCTCGGAACTCCCGTCGACATGACGATGCATTTGGTGTGGGCCACCGACGGCACCCCGTACACCTACCGGCTCACGACGCGGTACGAGATCCCGTGCACCGTCTCGGGCACCGTCACGGTCAACGACATCAGCTACCGCGTCGACTCCGTCCCGGGGCAGCGCGACCACTCGTGGGGCGTGCGCGACTGGTGGAGCATGGATTGGATATGGAGCGCGCTGCATCTCGACGACGGCACGCACCTGCACGGCGTGAACATCCGGATTCCCGGCGCACCCGCTTTCAGCATCGGCTACGTTCAGGGCGCGGACGGCAAGGTGAGCGAGCTGCAGACCGTCGGCTCTCGGGAACCGTTCGGCGCCAACGGGTTACCGCTGAACGCCACGCTGACCCTCGATCCGGGCGGCATCACCGCGGACATCGACGTGCGCGGCCACGCGCCGGTACGCCTGGTCGCCGCCGACGGGCGGGTGAGCCACTTCCCGCGCGCCTGGGCCGCCGTCAGCACACCGGACGGCCGCACCGGCGTTGGTTGGGTGGAATGGAACCGCAACCTCGGCGATCCGACATAACCCCGGCCCCCGATGCCGCGCCGTCACCCGTTGTGGTGATGGGTGTGTCCGGTTCGGGCAAGTCGACGGTGGGTTCCGCGCTCGCACAACGCCTGCGGGTTCCTTTCGTGGATGCCGACACCCTGCACCCAAAGGCCAACGTGGTCAAAATGACCGCCGGCGAACCGCTCACCGACGACGATCGCTATCCGTGGCTGGAGCGGGTGGGTCAGTGGCTGGCCGGCCACCGCGACGGCGGGGTGGTGAGCTGCTCGGCGCTCAAACGCCAATACCGCGACCGATTGCGCGCGCACTGCCCAGGCGTCGAATTCCTGCACCTGAACGGTTCACCGGAAGTGGTCAACCGCCGGATGTCGGCCAGGACCGGCCATTTCATGCCGCCGGCATTGCTGCGGTCGCAATTCGACATCCTGGAACCCCTCGGCGCCGACGAGCGTGGCGTCACCGTCGACATCGAACACGGCGTCGGCACCATCGTCGACGCCTTCTTGAAAAGCTCGGCGCCACAGCGGAACTCGGGCGGCTGAACCCCATGTACCAATCCGTGGTCGGGCTCGTCGTCCTGTTGCACTTCGCCTTCATCGGTTACGTCGTGGTCGGCGGTTTCCTCGCGCTTCGCTGGCCGCGCACGATCTGGCTGCACGCCGCGGCGGTGATTTGGGGCATAGCCATTGCCGCCCAACGCGTCGACTGCCCGTTGACCTGGCTCGAACGCTGGGCCCGCGCCCGCGCCGGAATGGGGCCGCTGCCGGCGGACGGATTCATCGCCCACTACATCACCGGGGTGATCTACCCGGCGGGTTGGGTGGTCGGCGTCCAGCTCGCCTCGTTCGCGGTCGTCGCGGTGTCATGGGCGCTGTACGCCCGGCACCGCGCCAAGCAGCGCCGAGCTAACCGGTCCCAGAACGACCGTGCGGCTACCAGGGACGCCGGCGACGGGTCTTGACCCCGCCGCCGACTCGGTCACGCGCGGTGTCGGCCAATTCACTGCCCTGTTGGCGGGCGGCCTCGGCGAGCTCCACGCCGCGCGCCCGAGCCGTATCGGCGAGCTCCACGCCGCGCGCTCGCGCCGTATCGGCGAGCTTCTCACCACGCTTGCGCGCCTTCTTTGCCAGCGGCCCGCTCTTTTCGGCCGCCGTACTTGCGAGTTCCTCGCCGCGTTTGCGTGCCCTCTTCGCCAGTGGCGCGCCTCTCTCGGCGGCGGTGCTGGCAAGCTCGCGCCCGCGCTCGAGTGCGGCCTCGGCGTAGGGCGCGCTTCGCTCGGCGGCGGTACTCGCCAGTTCGCGGCCACGTTCGAGTGCGGCCTCGGCGTAAGGCGCGCTTCGCTCGGCGGCCGTGGTCGCCAGCTCGCGCCCGCGCTCGGCTCCGAGCTGCAGGCCGTGGACGATTTTCTCGCCGAGTTCGCCGAAGTCGGCGTCGAGCGTGTCCTGCGAGCCCGGCAGCGCCGATGACACCCGCTCGGACAGGCGGGCGGCCGCGCGGCGCCCGCGCCATCCCAGCGACGGCTTGCCGGCGGTGTCCGCGGACGCGATCACCAGCCCGCCCACCAGGCTCAGATCTTTCAGGAATGCTTGGCGCAACTCGGCTTTGCGCTGCGGGTCGTTCTCGGTCCAGAACATGTGCGTGCCGAGGTTGGCCGGTAGCACTGTCAACGCCAGGGCGGCCGACGCGACGCGTGGCAGCTTGCCGGTGGCGAGCAGCAGGCCGCCCCCGATCTGGACGGCCGCGGTGATTTGCGCGAACGTCTGGGGGTCGCTGGGAATCTTGCTGCCCACCGGATCTGGCAGCGACTGCAGGCCGTCCACCGCGGGGGCCGCGGCTTCCGCCGCCGACTTGGGGTTGAGCAGCGATTCGACGCCTTGGCCGATAAACGCAACGGACAAGAGGGGTCGTGCGATTCTGCGGATCAACATGGCAGGTGGGTTACCCGACGCTTCGGCAAACAAACCGACGACGCATCGCCCCAGCTGTCGGCGGCCGTGCCGGTGCGAAGCCCGGCGGCGATACGCTGGATTGCGTGCGAGCGTTGATCATCGTCGACGTGCAAAACGACTTCTGCGCGGGCGGCTCGCTGGCCGTAGCGGGCGGCGCCGCCCTGGCCACAGCCATCAACGACTACCTGGCGAGCCGGCCGGGCTACCAGCACGTCGTGGCCACCCAGGACTTTCACATCGACCCGGGCGACCACTTTTCCGACGAGCCGGATTTTTCGACCTCGTGGCCGCCGCACTGCGTCGCGGGCAGCTTCGGTGCCGATTTTCATCCTGACCTCGACACCGGCCCGATCGAGGCGGTCTTCCGCAAAGGCGCCCACGCCGCCGCGTACAGCGGCTTCGAGGGGGTCGACGAGAGCGGGACACCGCTACTCGACTGGTTGCGACAGCACGATGTCGACGAGGTCGACGTGGTCGGAATCGCCACCGATCACTGCGTCCGGCACACCGCCGAAGACGCTGCCCGTGCCGATCTGACCACCCGCGTCATCGTGGACCTCACCGCGGCCGTGGCGCCCGATTCGGCCGCGACGGCCCTGGCCGAGATGCGATCCGCCAACATCGAGTTGGTGCAGAGCCGCTGATGGTGGTGCCACTGGACCGCGAGCGTCTGCTTGCCGCAGTAGAGCGCTCGCCGCAGGCGGTCGCCGCTCATGACCGCGACGGCTGGGTGGGCGTGTTCACCGCCGACGCATGGGTTGAGGACCCGGTGGGCTCGCAGCCGCACGTGGGACGCGAGCAGATTTATCGCTTCTACGACACCTTCGTCGGTCCGCGTGACATCAAGTTCCATCGGGATCTCGACATCGTCTTCGGCACCACCGTGTTGCGTGACCTCGAGCTCGAGGTGTCGATGGGTCCGGCCGTGACGATGTACATCCCGGCTGTCTTGCGTTACGACCTCCGAGAAGCCAACGGCCAGTGGCAGATTGGCGAGCTGCGGGCCTACTGGGAATTGCCCGCGATGATGCTGCAGTTCCTGCGGCGCGGGTCTCGAGCCGTGACGCCCGCCCTGCAGCTGTCACGGGGCCTGGTTGCCAATCAGGGGTGGCGGGGGACCGCGGGCTTCATGGCCGGCTTTCGGCGGGTCGGGGCGCGGCACAAGAGAATGGCGGAGGCTTTCCTCGGCGCCGTCGCACGCAAAGACTTGTCCGCCGCTTTGTGCTCACTATCATCCAGTGCCGCAATAACTTTGGGCGACGACGATCCGCGTGACCCCGCCGAACTCGTCGAGCAACTCGCCGGGGCCAGCTGGAGCAAGGTGATCGGCGCGGGTACGACGGTCGCGGTCTCGGTCAACTCGGATCATGGGCGCGGCATCGTGTTCGCCGATGTGGTCCGGCGGGCCGACACGATCGACCGGATCCGGTATTTCCCATCCTGACCTCGCTCCCTGCCCGACGTAGCTCAGTGGGCGACCATCAGCGCCAGCGCCGCGGCCGACAGGCACAAGAAGGCACCGGGAAACGCGATGTTGTAGAGGATGCGGGCCCGCAGGTGCGTGATCACCGCACCGACAAAGAACAGGACCAGACCGACGGCGGCCGCAATTCCCAAGGCCCGCAGCCCCAGGAGCCCGACGATCAGCCCGGCGGCGCCGGCCAGCTTCGCCGCGCCTAGCGCCGGCAGCCAGGACCGTGGCACCCCGACCTCGGCCGAGTTTGCTAGCACGAATTTGGCGGGAACGAGGTCTGCGACGGCAATGGCCGCGGTGACGACCGCGGTGGTCACAGTTACCGCGATGAATGTCGTGTTCATTGGTCAATCCTGGTGGGGCGCACAATCGGTAGGGTCATGGTGCTGGGTCTCCTTTGCGACAGAGGGTTCGATGGATGTGGTCATCTGCTTGACGACTCCCATGCGGAAAAGGTGACCTTTTGAGCGCTCCGGAAAGGCTCGAGGATCTCGCGCAACGGTTCGACGCGGATCGCCGGCATCTGAGGTCGGTCGCGTTTCAGCTGCTCGGCTCGGCCGCCGACGCCGACGACGCGGTGCAGTCGGCCTGGCTCAAAGCGAGTCGCTCGGATTTCGGCGCCGTCCAGAACCTCACCGGCTGGTTCACGACGATCACCGCGCATGAGGCGCTCGACCAGCTTCGGGCGCGCAAGCGGCGCGGCGAACAACCGCTGGCCGACACCGAGGACCTGGACCGGCTGGCGGGGACCGGTTCGGCGCCAGCCGACACGGACGCGCTGCTTGCCGACTCGGTGAGTCGCGCGCTGCTGATCGTGCTCGACCGACTCTCACCGGCCCAGCGCGTTGCCTTTGTGCTGCACGACGTATTCGCCATGCCGTTCGAGACGATCGCGGATGTCCTGGAGCGGTCGCCGGCCGCCGCAAAGAAGCTGGCAAGTCGGGCCCGCGCCCGACTGCTGGGCTACGCGCCCGCCGAACCCCGGCGCGTGGAGAAGCACGTCGAGATCGTGGAGGCATTCCTGGCCGCCTCCCGCGGCGGCGATATCGCGAGATTGCTCGAGTTGCTCGCGCCCGGCGTGCTCCGCCGGGTCGATCCGACGCTGGTTCCCGGCGACGTGCCGACCGAGGTGCGCGGCGCACGGGAGGTGGCCGAGGAGACCCGTCGGTTCGCCCTGCGGGCGCGGGCGGGAGTCGTCCTGCTCATCGACGGCGCCCCGGGCGTCGTGATCGCGCCGCGCGGGCGTCCCCAGATCATGCTGCGGATCGGGATCGGAACCGACGACCGCATTCACACGATCGACATCACCGGCGACGCCGAGGGCCTGCGCCGGGCCGTTCTCGCACTGCCGCGCTGGCCGGTCGCGGGGCAAGATCGGGAGCATCATGCTCGATAAGCCGATCGCACGGCGGAGTCTGCTGCGCGGCGCCGGCGCGCTCACCGCGGCGGCGCTGGCACCGTGGCCCGCCGGCTGCGCCGCCGACGACAACGACGCGTTGACCTTCTTCTTCTCGGCCAATCCGGACGAGCGCGACGCCCGGATGCGCATCGTCGACGAATTCCAGCGCCGCCATCCCGACATCAAGGTTCGCGCGGTGTTGTCGGCGCCGGGCGTCATGCAGCAGCTGTCGACGTTTTGCGCCGGCGGCAAGTGCCCCGACGTACTGATGGCGTGGGAACTGACTTACGCGGAGCTCGCTAACCGGGGGGTGTTGCTGGATCTCGGCACCCTGCTGGCGCGGGACCCGGCTTTCGCGGCGCAACTGAAGTCCGACAGCATCGAGGCCCTGTACGAGACGTTCACGTTCAACGGTGGACAATATGCATTCCCCGAGCAATGGTCGGGAAACTACCTGTTCTACAACAGACGGCTCTTCGCCGAGGCGGGTGTGCCCGCGCCGCCGCGAACCTGGGAGCAGCCGTGGAATTTCGCCGAATTCCTTGCCGCCGCACGCGCTCTGACCAAGCGCAACGGTTCGGGCCGCACCAGCCAGTGGGGCTTCGTCAACACGTGGGTTTCGTTCTACTCTGCCGGGTTGTTCGCGATCAACAACGGCGTGCCGTGGGCCACCCCGCGCATGAATCCGACCCACTTCAATTTCGACGATGAGGCGTTCATCGAGGCGATCCAGTTCTACGCCGACCTGGCAAACCGGCACCGGGTGGCGCCCAACGCGTCTGAGGTGCAGTCGATGTCGACGCCCGATCTGTTCGCGGCGGGCAAGGCGGCGATCGCCCTCGGCGGCCATTGGAGGTACCAGACGTTCATGCGAGCCGACGGCCTGGATTTCGACGTCGCGCCGCTACCGGTCGGACCGCGCCGCCAGGGTCGGCCCGCCGCCTCCGACATCGGCACCACCGGGCTGGCCATCTCGGCGAGCAGTCAACGAAAGGAGCAGGCCTGGGAGTTCGTCAAGTTCGCGACCGGTCCCGTTGGGCAGGCGTTGATCGCGGAGTCCTCCCTTTTCGTTCCGGTGCTGCGCTCCGCACTCGACTCGAGGGGATTCGCCGACGCCCACCAGCGGGTCGGCAACCTCGCCGTGCTCACCGAGGGGCCCGCGCATTCGGAGGCGCTGCCGGTTACCCCGGCCTGGGAAAAGGTCGCCGCGCTGATGGACCGCAACTTCGGGCCCGTCCTGCGCGGGTCCCGTCCGGCAACATCGCTGGCGGGGATGTCGGGCGCCCTCGATGAGGTGCTGCGCACCCCATGACATCGGTCGACTCCGCGCCGGTTGACGCGAAACGCCCCAACGGACCCCGCCCGATGCGGCGCCGCGCGTGGGCCGGTCGCATGTTCGTCGCACCCAACCTGGCCGCGGTCGCGGTGTTCATGCTTTTCCCGCTCGGGTTCTCGCTCTACATGAGCTTCCAGAGCTGGGACGTCTTCCGGCCACCAAAGTTCGTGGGAACGAAGAACTTCGAAGATCTCTTCACCTCGGATCCACTGTTTTTGATCGCGATCCGCAACACCGTGATCTTTACCCTGGGGACCGTCGTGCCCACCCTGCTTATCAGCCTCGTCGTCGCCGGCGTGCTGAACCGAAAGGTCAAGGGCATCGGCATCTTTCGGACGATCGTCTTCATGCCGCTGGCCATCTCGTCGGTGGTGATGGCCGTCGTGTGGCAGTTTGTCTTCAACACCGACAACGGACTGCTCAACATCATGCTCGGCTGGATCGGGATCGGCCCCATCCCGTGGCTTGTCGACCCCCGGTGGGCGATGTTCTCGCTGTGTATGGTCAGCGTCTGGCGCAGCGTGCCCTTCGCGACGGTCATCTTGCTGGCCGCGATGCAGGGGGTTCCGGAAACCGTCTACGAGGCGGCCAAAATCGACGGGGCGGGGGAGATCCGGCAGTTCGTGTCCATCACCGTGCCGCTGATCCGCGGGGCGATGTCGTTCGTGTTGGTCATCTCGATCATCCACGCGTTCCAGGCCTTTGACCTGGTCTACGTCCTCAACGGCGCGAACGGCGGTCCGGAGACCGCAACCTATGTGCTGGGCATCATGCTGTTTCAGCATGCATTCTCGTTCCTCGAATTCGGCTATGCGTCGGCACTGGCGTGGGTGATGTTCGCGATCCTGTTGGTGTTGACGGTGTTTCAGTTGCGGCTCACCCAGCAGCGCTCTCGGGAGGCTTCCAGTGGTCTCGGCTGATCGGGTGTTCAAGCGCAATGTCCTTCGCGCGCTGCTGGTCTACACCGCCCTGATCGGCATCGCATGGTGTTGGCTGTTTCCGATCGCCTGGGCGGTGTCGGGTTCGCTGAAGCGGGAGGGCGAGGTCACCGAGCCAACGCTGTTGCCCGCCCACCCGCGGTGGTCCAACTACACCGAGGTGTTCTCGCTGATGCCGTTCGGGCGGATGTTCTTCAACACCGTGTTGTACGCCGGGTGCGTCACGGCCGGGCAGGTGTTCTTCTGCTCGTTGGCCGGCTACGCGTTCGCGCGACTGCGGTTCCGCGGCCGCGACACGTTGTTCGTCTTGTACCTGGGCACGCTGATGGTGCCGCTGACCGTGACGGTGATCCCGCAATTCATTCTGATGCGGACCTTCGGGTGGGTGGACACGCCGTGGGCGATGATCGTGCCGGGCCTGTTCGGCAGCGCGTTCGGCACCTACTTGATGCGGCAGTTCTTCCGAACGCTGCCAACCGATCTCGAGGAGGCCGCGATCCTGGACGGTTGCTCGCCGTGGCAGATCTACTGGCGGATTCTGCTGCCGCATGCGCGTCCGGCGGTGATGGTGCTCGCGGTGCTCACCTGGGTCAACGTGTGGAATGACTTCTTGTGGCCGCTGCTGATGCTGCAGCGCAACAGCCTGGCGACCCTGACGCTCGGCCTCGTCCGGCTGCGCGGCGAATACGTAGCCCGCTGGCCGATAATCATGGCAACCTCGATGCTGATCATGGTGCCGCTTGTCCTCATCTATGCGATCGCGCAGCGCTCCTTTGTGCGCGGTATCGCGGTCACCGGGCTCGGTGGGTAGCGCATGGCTTCGGTGACTTTCGAGGGGGCGACGCGACGTTTCCCGGGCGCGGACCGGCCGGCCCTGGATGGCCTCGAGCTGGCCGTCGGCGACGGCGAGTTCGTGGTGCTGGTCGGACCATCCGGATGCGGCAAGACGACTTCGCTGCGGATGGTGGCCGGCCTGGAGACCCTGGACTCCGGACGGATCCGGATCGGCGAGCGCGATGTCACCCACGTCGATCCCAAGGATCGCGATGTCGCGATGGTTTTCCAGAATTACGCCCTCTATCCGCACATGACGGTCGCGCAGAACATGGGCTTTGCGCTGAAGATCTCCAAAACCCCCAAGGCCGAGATCCGCGAGCGGGTATTGGCGGCGGCGAAACTGCTTGACCTGCAACCCTATCTGGATCGCAAACCCAAGGACCTTTCCGGTGGGCAGCGCCAGCGGGTGGCAATGGGGCGCGCGATCGTGCGTCGCCCCCAGGTGTTCCTGATGGACGAGCCGCTGTCCAATCTCGACGCGAAACTGCGGGTGCAGACCCGCAACCAGATCGCGGCGCTGCAGCGTCGGCTCGAAACCACCACCGTCTACGTCACCCACGACCAGGTCGAGGCCATGACGATGGGCGATCGCGTCGCGGTGCTGTGCGACGGCGTGCTGCAGCAGTTCGCCACGCCCCGCGAGCTTTACCGCAATCCCGGCAACGTCTTTGTCGCGGGTTTCATCGGGTCACCGGCGATGAACCTGTTCACGCTTCCGATCGTGGACTCCTCGGTGTCGCTGGGGGATTGGCCGATTCGGCTACCCCGCGAGATCGGCGACGCAGCGGACGAGGTCGTCGTCGGGGTCCGTCCCGAACACTTCGAGCTGGGCAACCTCGGCGTCGAGATGGAGGTCGACGTCGTCGAAGAGCTCGGGGCCGACGCCTACCTGTATGGCCGAATCACGGGTTCCGGCAAGGTGATCGACCGGCCCATCGTTGCCCGGGCCGACGGACGGCACCCGCCCGAGAAGGGCAGCCGCGTGCGCCTGCATCCGGAACCGGGGCACCTGCACTTCTTCGGCGTCGACGGCCAACGAATTTCAGTGTGAATCGTCTGATCTTGTGGCGCGCCGTAACGACGTTTGGCCGCAAGGCTTCCTAGTATTGCCGCGTGGATCGCTACGGGCCCGATGTTCTCGCCGCCGGCCGGCGTAAGCCCCGTTCGACTGAGCATCAAGCCGAGCTCGGCCTGGTCGTCGAGGATGCGGAGACTGGCTATGTCGGGGCGGTTGTCCGCGTCGAACACGGCCGCTTGGAACTGGAGGACCGACACGGCCACGTCCGCGGTTTCCCGCTGGGCCCCGGGTATCTGCTCGAAGGCCGCCCGGTGATCCTCACGGCGCCACGGCGCCCGGCACGCGCCGCCGCGGGCAGGACGGCGTCGGGGTCCGTCGCGGTGCCCGGCGTGCGCGCCCGGGTAGCCCGCGCCAGCCGCATCTATGTGGAGGGCCGCCACGACGCCGAACTCATCGCACAGGTCTGGGGCGAGGACTTGCGCATCGAAGGTGTCGTCGTGGAGCACCTCGGCGGGGTGGACGACCTGGTCGGCATCGTGGCCGAGTTCGATCCCGGCCCGCGCCG
>NZ_MBEM01000097.1:0-47219 GCF_001954045.1 Mycobacterium sp. SP-6446
GCGTTCTCCAGGCGTCGCGCCGTTCGGCTTAGCTGTTCGAACCTGACGACCGCGGCATCGAGGTCCGTCTCGTCGAATAGCTCACTGCGGCTGACCTTGTCACCGCTGACTAAGAGGACTACGACACCGCGCCACTCGGCATTGAAGCCCTCTCGCGATGTTTCCTGCGCGGCGTAGGTGAGGACTGCTCCGCCGCGGTTTAGACAATGCACAGTCTCGACATAGGTCGTGATGTCTTGATCAGAGTCCAACCCGGCGCTGATGTATGCGACTAGGTCATCGGGACCCATCGCAACCTCCCGTCGGTGGTCGACGTTGACCCAGTCTGGCGTCGTTGGTGGCTGCTCGTGTCGATTGATTGCTGCGTAGCTCGCTGCGATCACCGACCATGTCTGCGCATACGGTGCCGCTTCGCCGGCGATGTACCGTGCGTCGAGTTCTGCGACGGCGGCGTCGAAGTCGTCGAGATTGAACAGGATGCGGGCCGCGAACCGTTCATCGGCGTCGAGCTCGAGAACGTCGAGGGCGACTACTTGGAACCCATCAGCCCCTTCGTCTCGGCCAAGACCGTCAATACGACTGAGCACGAGGTGTTCGCCTCGGGTCGCCACGGCCGATGTCGTAATGTCAATCCCAACCTCGGCAATCGCCGACATCTCGGCAACCAGTGCATCTGGCCCTTGCCGAACGCCCGAGTTAATTGGGTGGCGACGGTCCTCGCTCAATATGTTGTCGGCGTACAGCTCCTTTACCCCGGGCCAGTCTCGGGCCGCGAAGCACACCTTGAAACGCTCGTACATCCGGCTGGCCGCATTTTCCAGCCGCCTCGGTACGGGCCGGTTGAGCTCTTCAAATCGCGCAAGCGCGGCGTCTACGTCTCTCTCATCGAACATCTCGGAGCGATTGATCACGTCACCGTCGACAGTGATCAGAATCGCTTCCCTCCACTCGGCATCTAAGCCCTCTTGCGGGCCTCCGCGCACCACGTGTGTGATGACAGCTCCCACGTCGGTCAGCTGATGGATGCGCTCGATGTAGGTAGAAATGTGTTGGTCGAGCTCCCACCCGGAGCGGACATATGCAATCAAGTCGCCGGGCGCGAATCTCGCCCCTCGGCGGTGGTCGATGCTCGCGAAGTCAGTTGTCGTTGCAGCGATCTCATGTCGGTTGAGTGCGGCATAGGCGTCCGTGATGATCGACCAGGTGCGCGTATGGGTAGCTCCTTCGCCGGCAAGGTATCGGGCGTCGAGCTCGGCGATCGCGTCGTCGAAATCGTCAAGATCGAACACGACAACTGCCGCGATTCGCTCTTCGGCATCAACCTCGATGATGGAGAGGGCATCGTTTTCAATCGCCTCGGGGTCGCGGCCAGAGACGCGAACCCGTGTGAGTGCGAGAAGTCCTCCGCGGGTTGCCAGGACGCCCACCATGGCCATCGTGAAGCCGACATCGGCGGTCGCCTGCGCATCTCTGATGTTGGCATCTCGCCCATGGAGGATCCCGGCGTTCACCACTCGTCGGCGATCATCGACGGAGACGTTTTCGGCCGTTATTTGAGCCACGGCGTGCCAGTCGTCGACCGCAACGTACGAATAGAGGCGCTCGAATACGCGGCTTGCGGTGTTTTCCAGTTTTGATGCGGGCCGGTCGAGCTCTTCGAACCGCGCAATCGCGGCATCGAGGTCGTCCTCATCGAATACTTCGCAGCGGCTGAGCATTTCGCCTTCCACCGTTACAACCGTGATCACCCGCCACTCCGCGTCGACGCCCTCTTGTGAGGTCTCATGCGATGCGTTGGTGATGACGGCTCCGACATCATTCAGCCGATGGACAGCCTCGATGGAGTGCCTGATATCAGTAGTGAGTTTCCACACGGCATCGAGTAGCGCCGGCATTTCACCGGACGCAAACGATGTTCCCCGGCGGTGGTAGATGTTCACCCAACTCGGCGTCGTCGGAGGCAGTTCGCGCCGATTGAGCGCGGCGTAGGCCCCCGTGATTACCGACCAAGTGCGCACGTGCGCGGACGCCTCGCCTGCGAGATATCGGGCGTCGAGCTCGGCGATGGCGGCATCGAAGTCGTTAGGGTCGAACGCAATGTACGCCGCGATCCGCCTGTCGGCACCAACCTCGGCGATGCGGATCAACTCGGTGTGGAACGCCTCGGGCCGCTGGTCTCGGCCCGTGTAGAGGGTGCGAAGGAGGGCGAGGCGCTCGCCGCGGATCGCAAGGACGTCTGACGTCATGTTCTTGATACCGACGTCGGCGATCGCGCGTAGCTCCGCGAGTTCGGTAGCGCGGTTATTCCCTTCTCGCCGGAGTCCTCGACGTCGGTCTTCGACGCGGATGTCGTCGGCGAGCAGCGCACCCACGTCGTCCCAACGCCTTTCGGCAAAGAGCATGTTGAAGCGATAATCAGCTCGACTCGCGGCGTTCTCGAGCGGGGCTCGAGGGTGTTCCTCCTCGAATCGGGCATGCGCGGCGTCGAGCTCAGCCATCGCAGCGTCGACGTCTTCGATGTCGAAGAACACTTGTAGAGCGATTCGACCTTCGGTATCGATCCCATATAGCTGGAGGAATTCGTCCTGCGCCGCCCCGGGGCTCAGATCTTCAGTCCCAACTTCCAATCGGCTGAGAGCCAAGCGCTCGCCTCGTACAGCGATAACTACCTGACGAACCCCCCCGCTCATCTCGGTAAGACGTCTCGCCTCGCGCGGCCAGTCGCCCGACGGAAGATCGCTCTGGGTGAACCGGACTATCTTCCGGCGACTCTCGACGAAGACGTCGGGCGCGTACAACGCCTCGTACGCGTCCCAGGCCTGGGCGTAGAAGGCAGCCTCTATCTGGCCCAGTACTCGGACGCAATCATTGGCGGGCTCCACGGTCGGTGGTGCGGGTGGCGTCGGGATGGACGGGACCGCCTGTTCACCGAGAACGCGCCGCGCCCTCTCGGCAAGTGCCGCAGCGCCTTTTCGTTCGTAAAGGTCCGCTGCCCGCTCGGCTGCGGCACGCGCACCAGCAGCGTCGCCGGCAGCGCCCAAAACTGTTGCGAGCGTTAGGCAGGCGTCGCCATGGTCGACCAATGCGTCGGTTCGCTCGGCCAGGCTGACAGCAGCCTCGGCGGCGCGCCGGGCCTCATCGTGCTTGCCCCGGCGCGCCAGCAGATGCGCCCGAAGCGTACGCCAGGCTATCGACGCCTTGAGCGCACTGCCCGCGAGACGTTCACTCTCCGTGCACAATTCGTCGGCTTCGGCGTCTCGGTCGAGCACGAGACAAGCGCGACCCAACAACGCGGCGGTCTCGGCGGTGCAGACGTCGATGCCCATGCGACGAAAGCCGTTGTAGGCCTTACGTAGATGCGGCTCGGCCGCGACCGGATCGTCCACGACCAGCTCGACGATGCCAGCAAACTGCTCGACCTCGAGGAGGGCATGGCGCAGACCCAGTTCGCTGACCGTGCGCCTGGCCGAGTCGATCATCCGTCGGGCGGCGGCGGCGCGTCCGCGGAAGGCCTCCAACACGGCCTGGCATCGCGTCGACGTCGCTTCGACCGCGGGCGAGTCGGTCGTGATTCGCAGTAGGCGCACGACGTCCAGACACCGCCCGCCCGCGCGCGGGACCGGGTTAGGCCCCCACAGCGCGGCCAGTGGCGCATTCGCCAGCACTGCATTGACGCGTCGGTGTTCACTTGCGCGCCGCGCCGCCGTAAGAGCGTCATCCAGGGCGATTTCGGCGTCGCCGATTCTTCCGAGACGCGCGAGGCATCCGGCACGGACGGTGTGAGCGCTCGCTTCCCCTGCGGCGTCGTCTAGTTCGGCCAGTTTGTCGGCGGCCGCGCTCACCGCAGCCTCGACCTCTTCCAGTCGCTCGGGATGGGTAAGCATCGACAGCTGGCCGTCAAAGCACGTCGCCCACGCCGCTAGCCGGGCCGAATCGACTGTCGCTCCCTGCAATTGAGAGACCGCACCAGCCGCCGAAGCCACGTCGCCGGCGGCCAGCAGAGCCTCGCAGCGCGCGATCAGTAGCTCGGCGGTCTGGTCGTCGCGGTCGGGCAGCTCGTCGTCGATCTCCTCGAGCGCGTGCAGGGCCCGATCGTAAAGGTCGGCGGCCCCTTCGTAGGCGAGCCGAGTCATCGCCTGATCCGCCGCCCGCCGGCAGTACTCGACGGCCTTGGCAGCGTTTCCCGCCCATGCACATTCGAAGTAGTGGTGAGCGAGTTCGGCCAGCAGCTCGTCGTCGGCGCCGGGCTCGCTCTCCAGCGTGGTGGCGATCCGCTGGTGCAGCCGCATGCGCCGAACCGACGGCAACTCGGCGAGCAGCGATTGCCGAACAATGGCGTGGTTGAACCGGTAGCGCCCGCCAGGCTCTTCGATGACAATTCCGGCCTTGCATGCCTCGTCCAACGCGTCGACGAGGTCCTCGCCCACAACGCTTTCGACCAAGTCCAACGCGAACCGGCTGCCGACGACCGCGGCTGCGGCAAGGGCCTTGTTCGTCTCCGGTGCAAGCCGCGACAGGCGGCGACTCACGGCCTCGCGAACCCCCTGCGGCAGGGTGCTCTGGTCCCACCGGCCACCACTCTCGTCGACGTGGCGCAATGCCTCGATGAGGAAGAAGGGGTTGCCGCCGGTGACCGAGGCCAATGCCCGGGCCAGCTCTTCGTCGTCGTAGCCGGCCTCGGCGACGTACGCGCTCACGTCGTCCTCGTCGAGGCCGCCGAGCTGAAGGCGGTTCGCGGTGCCGTCGCGGTGTAGGTCGGCGAGCATCGCCGCCAGGGGATGGGAGCGGTCGAGGTCGGTGCTGCGATACGTGGCGACGATCTGCACGCGGGCGTGCTCGCCGAAACGCAGGAGATGGCGCAGTAGGAGCAGCGTGGGTTTGGCTGCCCAATGAAGGTCATCGAGGATCAGGATGATGGGTGCGCCGGCAGACGCGATTCCCAGTAGCGCCACGACGGCGTCGAAAAGTGCGTAGCGCTCGGTGTCCGGATCGGCGCGGGTGGGCGTGGCCAGGTCGGGCAAGACATCGGACAGCCCGGGGACGAGTGCGAGCAATGCCTCTACCCCGCGCAACCCTTGAAGCCCACCGGTGCCGAGGCATGGCACCAGGGAGCGCAGCGCCTCGGCGAACGGCTGGTACGGCGCACCCAGGTCCTCGTCGCACCGGCCGTAAATCACCAGGGCGCCTTGGTCATAGGCCTGGCGCGACCATTCGCCGGCCAGACGTGTCTTGCCGACGCCGGGTTCACCGGCGATCAGCACCGCGTTCGTGCCACCGGCAAGTGCGGCTTGCCACGCGGTGAAAAGCCGCTCCAACTCGCGTCCGCGTCCGACGAACGGGCCCGGGCCGGCGAGCACCGCGGGGAGGCTTGGGCGCTTGACGGGCACATCGGTTGGGACCGGCGGATGTTGAGTTTCGGCGATTTCCAGCCGGAGCTCAAAGACGTGTTCCGGACGAGCGAGGTTGCGTAGCTCGCGCATCCCGAGGTCGGCGAGCACAACGTCATCGGCAAGCGAGTCGATGACGAGTTCGGCGGTCGCACCGGAGCACAGGATCTGGCCACCCACGGCCAGTGACCGCAGCCGCGCCGCGCGGTTGACCGCCCGGCCGAAGTAGTCGCCGTCGCGAAGCTCGGCCTCCCCGGTGTGTAACGCCACGCGGATCCGCATGGGCTCCCGCAAGGCCCACGGCTCCTGGACAATCGCCTCTTGCAGCTCGATAGCGGCAGATGCTGCCGCTGAGGGTCGCTCGAAGACCGAGAAGGTGGCATCGCCCTCGCCGCGCGTCTTGATCAGCCGCCCGCCGCGGGACGTGACGACCTGTTCGACGAGTTCGTCGTGCCTTGCCAGCGCGACGGCCATGGCGTCGGCCTCTGCCTCCCAGGCCGCCGTCGACCCCTCGATGTCGGTCAGCAGGAACGTCACGGCGCGCATCATCACCGAAGGTTGTTGTGCCGCAGGGATTTCCAGCGAAGTGTCCTGCGCGACGATCGCGGCCTCGAGTCGACGCAAGTCCGGCCCGGGATCGACCCCCAGTTCGTCCGCGAGCAGCGCCCGGGCCCGCTGATAGGCGCCCAGGGCTTCGCCTTGCCTACCGGCCCGGTACAGGGCGAGCATCAGTTGGCCCCAACGCCGCTCGCGCAGCGGCGCATCGGCCACCGCGGCCTCGAGCTCGCCAACGATCTCCGCGGCGCGGCCCGTTGCGAGCAGCGCGTCGGCTCGATCCTCCACGAGCGCTGCGTGGCCCTCGATCCACCGCGTCTTCTCGGACGTTCCGCGCCTGCCATCGGGCAATTCGGGGATTCCGCGCCAGAGGGCGAGCGCCTCCTCGAAGCGGGCCACGGCTTGGCTGATGTCGCCGGCGGCAGCGGCATCGCGCCCGAGTCGCGCGGCGGCCTTGTAGCGCGCGACGTCGACCTCGCTGTCGGAGAGGGCCCAACCCGCGCCCTGGGTCAAGATGAAGCCGTCGCCCAGGGTGCGACGGAGCGAGGAGATGTGGGTCTGTAGGGCCTTGGCCGCGGTGCGAGGCGGATCCTCGCCCCAGAGCAGCTCAACGAGGGTGTCGGCCGAGACAACGGAAGCGCTGTGCAACCCGAGCATCGTGAGGATGGCACGAGGTTTGGCGCCCGGGACAGCGACGGGCGCTCCATGTTGCCGGACCTGGAGAGGTCCCAAAACCCCCAGCTCCACCGTTGAAAGCGTACTCACATCAGCCATCGTTGGTGGGGCGATTCAATGCATGGTCAAGATCGAGTAAAGGCGCCGCGCGCGGCTAGCTAGCTAACTGTTGGGAAGGGGCTCAGAGCGGCACCCAGGCCCCGCCTATGACAATGCCCCACCGCTGGAAGCCGTTACTCCACACCGGGTCCGTCTTCGCCCACGGCGGCGTTGGCGGAGGCGGGGGCACGTCCGGCGGCGCATACATGGGCGCGTAGGGCGGCGGAGCTCTGTACCAGTCGGGCACGGGCGGTGGCATCTTGCACTCTAGGGTCGTGGGATTCCGCGACATGTTGGGGGCGCATTCCGCCGCGGCGATCCCCGGCCTCGTGAGCACCGCAGTCGCAATCAACACGAACACAACCGCGATAGCGGCGGCCATACGGCGAGCAAACCGGATCATGGCAGGCCTCCCAGAGGGACCATCCCGAAGTTGGGTTGCTTCAGCCTATGCCTTGCACGCTGGCAGAACCAGGGCGTGTCCGTGACTTTCCTCCGCTAGGTCACCGCGTGAAACCCCATTGGGCTTCGTTCGATTCGGTTTTGACATGCGGGGCGGGATCCTCGTCCGACTCGGCGTGGAACGGGTGGGGGACGCTGGGTGTGCGATCACCGATCTCGGTGATGGCGTGGACCGGGCAGTCGAGGAGCGCGCGCTTGACGGCGTCGTGGTCCGACTCGGCCACGGTGCCATCGCCGATGAGCGACGCGTAGCCCCAGTCGTCCAACGAGAAGTAGCCCGGCGCGTGCTTGGCGCAGATGCCGAAGCCGTCGCAGACGGTGCGGTCCAAACGAATCTTCATGCCTGCCTCGCAGCCTCCGCCTCGTAGGGCCGGTCGAAGCGGAACGGGTGACTCCGGCAGTCCTGGCACGCCCCGTCGAGATGGCGCGCAACGTCGTCCGGGAATTGCTTGAGCAGCGTGGCGGCAACGTTGGTGGCAGCGTCCAACGTGGCGCATGCCCCGCGTCCGCGCAACACCACCGACCAGCGGCGCAATCGGTCGACGTCTTCGATGGTCGCGGCGCCGTCCCGCAGCGCCCCGGCCGCGGCGGCCATCGCGGCCGTCCCGTTGAAACACGACCCGCATTGGTCGGCGTTTTCGCGGTCGAAGTAGGCCAGGACCGACGCCGCCACGGCGACCGGGCAGTCGTCGGTGATCACCGTGATCGCTCCGCAGCCCAGGCCGCTGCCGAAGCGTCGCATCGTCTCGTGATCCAGCGTCGTCTCCAGCACGTCGCGGTTGAGGAAACCCGCAAAATAGCCGCCCAACAGCGCCCCTCGCACCTGGTCGGGCGAAACGCCGTGCAGCGCAAGTAGTTCGGTGAAGGGCATGCCGTGGGGGAGCTCATAGAGGGCCGGGCCCCGGCCGGCACCGGTAATGGTAGCCAGGAAGGTGCCCGTGGACAGCGGGGTGCCCTGCGAGCGGAACGCCGCCGAACCGTGGCGCTGCAGATAAGGCAGATTCGCCAGGGTCTCGACATTGCTCACCAGCGTGGGCCGCCCGCCCACACCCGATTCGAACGGTCGCGGAGGCTTGTCCGTCGGCTTGGCCGGGCCGCCGTTGAGCACACGAACCGCCGCGGTCTCCTCGCCGGCCACGTAGCCGGGCTGCACCGTGATCAAGTCGACGGTGACGCGGCCGAACGCGCCAGGGTCGACATCGCCCAGCGCGGCTTGGACACTCTGCGCCGACTCCGGGTCGGACACGTACATATATGCGCGGTCCGCGGCAACGATCGCCGCGGCCAATCGCAATCCGTCCAGAACCAGGTGTGGGCGGCTGCGCAGCAGCCATCGGTCCTTGACCGAAGCCGGTTCTCCCTCTTCGCCATTGGCGACGACGACCGTGCCGCCGGCCTGGCTCCCGTTGTCGCGCACCGTGCGCAACTTCACCGCCAGCGGGAAAGCGGCACCGCCGCGGCCGACCAGCCCACTGGACTCGACCTCGGCCAGCAATTGCTCCGCGTCGGCAAGCGGGGGATAACCGCCGAGACGCTGATACGACGTGAGGTCTTCGCGTCCGGGTTGTTCGCCCAGTAGCCGGGGTTGGCATCCGGGTGCGCTGGCGGTGGTGATGTTGGTGGATTGGGCGGTGTTCACTGCAGGCCTGCCGTCGTCTTAGTTAGGCTTGCGCACATGCGGACTGCGGTGGTGCGCGTGAACGTCGACCCGGGAAGTGTGCTCACGCCCGCGCAATTAGAAGACGGCATGAACGAACTCCTCGGGCTCGGTGACGAGATCGGTGCCCGTGTGGTCGAAAACAATCTCGCGGCCATGCCGGCCAACCGCCGTGAGGTCGAGCTGCTCATTGCGGCCGACGACGTCGACGCGGCACAGCAGGCCGCAATGGGCCTGTGCGCCAAGGCGTTCAGCACCGCTCCTGCCCTCGGCGTGGTCACCTTCGTCAGCCGGGGAACCGACGACGACGCCCGCGGCGTGCTGGCTGGGTTCGGACTCACCGGCGAAATCGCCCGCGTTCCAGGCGATGACGGCTTCGACATCGTCTATGTGACGCTGCGCGAGGACGACCTCGAGCGCATCCCGGAGAGCCGGATCCACACGGCGCTCGAGGCGTCGCTCAACTGTGAGGTCCATATTCGCACCGAGTAAACGCATCAGCTGCCCAGGAATTCGAGGATCGCGGGCGCTGCCTGCACCCAGGTGTCGAACATGTTGAAGTGCGAAACCTTGCCGGCTGCGCGTTCTTCGGACGCACGCTCCCAGGCATCCTCCGGCCAGGGCGGATCGATCAGTTTGGAGCCCTTGATCAGGCAGCTGACTTCCAGCGACGTCCGTTTGGGATGATCCCAGTCATTCTCGCCGCCGCGAATGATCAAGGTGGGCACCTGGATTCGTTCGAACATCTCGTCCTCGACGCCCGGGATGGTCTGGCCCGGCTTGGAGACGAACGCGTTGAGCCAGCGCAGCATCACCTTGAGGAACTCGTCCTTGTCAAAATCGAGGAATCGCTGCTTGTTAGCCGGGTTCTCTTCGATGCGGTCTTGCCACTCAGAAACCTTGATCACGCCGTCCATGCCGGTTCCGCGCGCGGCCAGAATGCTGGGAATGATGTAGAAGGACCCCAGTACGAAGGTGCCGTAGATGCCGCCGACGATGTTCCACACCACCAGCTTCTCGACCATCTCCGGGTAGAGCATCGTCGTGAGCATGGAATCCCTTGCGCCACCCGAGCCGCCGGCGATGATGCACCGCTTCACACCGAGCGCGCCCAGCAGGCCGTGCAGGGTCTCGGCGCGCATGTGCGACTCGCTTTGTCCGTAGAACTGCACGTCGGAAGCGCCGCAGTTGGGCCGGTCCCACAGCAGTACCCGGTAGCCTCCCGCGACCAGCGCTTCGGCGAGCGGACGCAGACCGGGGATCTCCTTGCTGAACCGCCCGCCCGGCGTCAGGACGATGAGATCGCCTGAGTCACCGAGGATTTCGTAGACTACGTTCCCACCGTTCACCTCGATAGAAGACACGCGACTCTCCTGTAGTTACGCCATCACCAGAACGTCGTTGCCGACGACACGCACCGGGTAGGTGCGGATGCTCCACTCCGGCTTGACCGCGGTCGTGCCGGTAGCCAGCTCGAAACCCCATTGGTGCCAAGGGCAATAGATGTACTCCAGGTCTCGCACCATGACCGCGTCACCGGGGGCGGTCTCGTCGACGATGGTCCGGCCGCGCGGGCGCCCCGAGCACAGCGGTCCGCCCTGATGTGGGCAGTAGTTCGCAATCGCGTAGAACGTTCCGTTGACGTTGTAGACACCCACGCCGTGGCGCCCGATCGGCACCAGCTTGTGGGTGCCCGGAGGGATCTCGTCTACTGTCGCGACAACATGCTCGCGGCCCTGGGCAAGGCGGGGCTCGGGCCGCTTGGTCTCTTCCGCCAATTCAGAGCACCCGGACTTGGCCCTCGAGGACCGGCACCGTCTCCGGCAGGTGATATGTCGCTATGCCGTTCTTGTACATCACCGCATCCCGCGCCGCCTTGGGAAGGTGCTTGACCAGCCAGCGCGGGTCATCGAATGTCCAGTGCGGGTAGTCCGAGGAGTACAGCAGGATCTTGTCGCACTCCATCCACTCCATCGCGCGGGTCAGCTCGGTCTTGTCTTCCGGGTAGTCCAGTGGCTGGGTGGTGAATTTGATGTGCTCTTTGACGTAGTCCGACGGCTTGCGCTTGATGTCGACCCGCGACTTGCGTGCTTCGTAGATGGCGTCCATACGCCACATCAGCGGCAGGATCCAGGTGAACGCGTGCTCGACGAACACGATCCGCAGCGTCGGGAACCGGTCGAAGACGCCGTCGAAGACAAGGCTCATCACCTGGTTCGCGGCCAAGAGCGAGTAGGTCACCATGAAGTCGTGGTTGTAGCTGGGGAAACCCACCGGCGGGGTCGGCAGCATCTCGTAATTGCTGCGCGACAGGTGACAACTCACGGTGATGTCGTGCTTGGTGGCCGCCTCCCAGATCGGGTTGTACTTCGGGTGACCCCATGACGGCCGCGGCTCGGCCTTGATCAGGATCTGCGCCATGTACGGGTGCCCGGCCCACGTCTCGATCTCGCGGGCCGCGCCCTCGGGATCCTCGACCGCCGCGCAGATCGAACCGCGCCAGCGCTCGTGCCAGTTGTTGTGGCTGTCCAGCCAGTGATTCGCCTGCCAGTGATTGAGAGCGGTCGAATAAGCCTGATGCGCCTCGGCCAGCCGCGGCGTGCGGCCGCCGGGCTCCAGGATCGCGATGTCGGAACCCGCTTCCATGATCAGCTGGCGGAAGGCCATGTCCGGGTCGCTGCCGGGGAATTCGCCATCGGGCGGGAAGGTGTCGGTGCGCATCGCGAAGCTGTGCGCGTAGTCGGGAGCGTCGTAGTAGATCAGCTCGCCGACCCGGTGGTCGAGGAAAAACTTGCTGCGCCAGGGCTCGGGTATGTACTGGGTGATCTCGCCCCGTTTGGGCACCGGGTGGACGTCCGAGTCCACGCACCGGACGGCTATGCGCTCGGCGGCGGGAACACGTTCCTGCGTATGGGTCAACGTCATTTCGAACTCCTCAGTCTCCCTCGCTTCTATTCTGCGACTAGCCCGCTGCCAGGTCGACAGAAACGTCGATCCCGTACAGGTTGGCCGCGTTGCGCCAGCACAACTTCTCGCGCTGTTCGGCGGACAGCGCTTTGGGCAGCTTCGTGACGTCGCCGCACTGCCAGTGCGGATAGCTGGATCCGAACATCACCATGTCTTCCTTGCCGGTGAAGCCGAACCACTCACCGGCGAACTCGGTGTCGCCCGGACCGTCGAGGGCGCCCTGGACGAAATACACGTGACCAGGGAGGTAGTCGCTGGGAATCCGTGGCGCCCACGGCGTCTGTTCCAGGTGCGGTCGGCCGAAGGTGTCCATCCGCCAGATGAACGGCGTCAGGAAGTCCGCGGCGCCGTCCGCCCAGACGAACTTGAGGCCTGCAAAGCGCTCGAATACGCCCTCGGCGATCATGTTCATCAGGTGATACACGTAATTGAGCGCCATGAAGCTGACGTACTGCTCATAGGTCAGCGTGTGCCCGGACGGCGTAGGCGGAAACCCGATGCCCTCGCCCGATTCGATATGCACCGCCACCGGCAGGTTCGCGTCGGCGGCCGCTTCCCACAGCGGCCAGAACTGCGGCTTGCCGTAGAGCTCGCGGGACTGCAGCGGAACGCCGATCTGGACCACGCGCGGGTTCCCGCGCCATTTCTCGATCTCACGCAGAGCGCCGGCGATGTCGTCGGGATTGACCCGGATAGTGCCGCGGAAGCGGTCACCGAACTCGGTGTGCTCGAGCCAGCGCGAGACCATCATCTCGTTGTGCGCGGCATGCAGTGCACTGCCCAAATGCCGGTCGGGCATGATGCCGCGCCCCATCGGATGCAGGACCGCAACGTCGACGCCGCGCTTCGAAAACAGTTCGTGGGCAACGAATTCCGGATCCGATCCCGGGTACTGCCGATCCGGTCCCTCCGTGTTCGGCGCGTACTCGCCGCCGGGTGACCCGTACCAGTCCATCTCGTAGTCGGGAAAACCGCGGCTCTTGAACGGCTCACGCAGGAACGAGCGCAGATCTTTGTTGGACGGAAAGAAGATGTGCACGCTGGCGTCGATCACCGGCATGCGGGTTCCGTCAGCGTGCTCGATCACGGAAGCCGCCCCTCGGCTTCCGGTAGCCAAAGCGAGTGGAGATCAGTCATATGATAGATAACCTAACATTCTGATCGGCCGTCGATCAATGCATTTCCGGTAAGCGTTTCGGTTAAACATCGCCGCTGGTAGTTGGCTGTTTTTTGACCAGGCGGGCAAGTATCGTTCTTCAACGAGGATAATACCATTCTCCCACTCGTCGGCGAACGCCGCTCGCGGCGTCGAAGTTGCCGGGGGCGGCCTAGTCCGGCGTCGCGTCGGCCGGGCCGACGGTGACGCCGGCGGCCTTCTCCAGCGGTTTGATCACCGTCGTGAAATCGGACTCGGGACCCTGATCTCGCGCGGTCGTTTCCCAGAGCCGGCCGATCGTTTCGGCAACGTCGGCCGGCACGCCAAGCGCCTTGGCTTCGTCGAGGTAGAGCCGCACATCCTTGAGCATCAGCCCGGTGGCGAACCCGTAGTCGAACGTTCGCGGCAGGACGGCGCGGGGGAACTTGTCGCGACTTGCGCTGGTCGCACCCGAACCCGCGTTGAGCACCTCGATCATCACGCTGGGGTCGAGACCGGCCTTGACGCCCATCACGACGACTTCCGACGTCGCGGCCAAGACGTTGGCGGCCAGGATGTTGTTGACGAGCTTCATCGTCTGCGCCGAGCCCGGTTTGTCGCCGATGTAGAACGGCCGGCCGATCGCCTCGAGTGCCGTTCGTATGACGTCGAATTCGCTGCGCGGGCCGGAAACCATGACGGCAAGCGCTCCCTTTTCGGCTCCGCCGACCCCGCCGCTGACGGGGCTGTCGATCGCAACGATGTTCCGTTCGGCCAGTCGGTCATGGATTCGCACGGCCGTCTGGCTCCCGACGGTTGACAGGTCGACGTAGCGTCTGATCCGCGCACCCTCAATCACTCCTTGCGCGCCCGTCGCGACTTCGAGTGACGCGGCGGGAGTGGGAAGGCTGGCCATCACCGTCTCGGTCCGGTCGGCGACCTCTTTGACCGACGACGCGGCTCGGGCCCCGAGCGCGACAACGCGGTCGAGCGCGTCGCCGCGAGTGTCGAAGGCGACGACGTCGTGATGCTCCTGGAGAATCCGACGAGCCATGGGAAAACCCATGTTGCCCAGCCCGACGAACCCGATCTGCGTCATTGTGCCGAGGTGTTGTCGAGTTCGGCGAACGCTTCGCCGGCGATCCGAAAGCTGTCGACGGCGGCCGGCATGCCGGCGTAGATGGCGACCTGTAGAAAGATCTCGCGGATCTCCTCGCGACTGACGCCGTTGGTGAGCGCCGCCTTGACGTGGGTTCGCAATTCGTTCGGTCGGTTGAGCACCGAGATCATCGCCAAGTTGAGCATGCTGCGGGTCTTGCGGGGCAGCTGTTCGCGGCCCCACACCGCTCCCCAGCAGTATTCGGTGAGGAGATCCTGCAGGGGTTTGGTGAAGTCATCGGCGCCCGCCAATGCTTGGTTGACATACTCCTCGCCCAGTACTGCGGAGCGAATCTCCAACCCGCGCCGGTAGGTGTCGCGGTCCAATGGTGTTCTCCTTTACCTCATTCCAGGCGCACAACGACTGTCTTGGTGGTCGTGAACGTGTCGAGCGCTTGGTAACCCTTCTCGCGGCCGTACCCGGATTTCTTGAAGCCCCCGAACGGCAGCTCCACGCCGCCGCCGGCGCCGTAGGTGTTGACGTAGACCTGCCCCGCCTGGATCTCGGCCGCGAGCCGATGGGCGCGAGAAAGGTCGGTGGTCCACACCGCGGCGATCAACCCATACTGCGTGCCGTTGGCCAGGCTGATTGCCTCATCCTCGCCGAAGAATCTGTTGACGGCGAGCACGGGACCAAAGATCTCCTCCTGCGCGATCGGCGAGGTGGGATCGACGTCGGCGATCACGGTCGGAGCAAAATATGCACCGTCGGCGAGCTGCGCGTTCTCTGGAGGTCCTCCACCACAAAGGATTTCACCCTTGACGTCGCCGCCGAGCATCGATTGCACCCGCCGTTGCTGCTTGCGCGAGATCAACGGTCCGAGGTCGCGGTCCTCGATGCCCGGTCCAATCGTTGCCGACTTCATGAGCCGGCAGACCGTGTCCACCAAGGCGTCGTGAATCGAATCATGCACCAGCAGCCGCGAGCCGGCCGAGCAGGTTTGACCGGCGTTCTGCAGGATGGCCTTCACGATCGACTTGCCGGCGCGTTCCAGATGCGCATCGGGAAAAACGATTTGCGGCGATTTCCCGCCCAGTTCCAGGGTCGTCGGCACCACCCGATCGGCCGCGGCGTGCGCGACCACCGAGCCGACCTCAGTCGACCCGACAAAGCCCAGATGGTCGACGTCGGGGTGTGCCGTCAGCGCGGCGCCGGCTTCGGAACCGATTCCGGTCACCACGTTGAACACGCCATGCGGCAGACCGGCCTGAACCGCAAGCCGCGCCAATTCCACTGCGGTGCGCGGTGTTTCATCCGCCGGTTTGACCACCGCGCAATTACCCACCGCAATCGCCGGAGCCACGGCGCGGGCCAGCAATTGCATCGGGTAGTTCCAGGCGATGATGTGGCCGGTGACGCCGAAAGGTTCGTGTCGGGTATACGCGTGCAGATCCGTTGACAGCGGGATGGTTTGGCCATAGTAGCTGTCGATCGCGTGGCCGTAGAAACGGAAGTATCGAGCGGCGACCGTCGCGTCCGCGCGCGCCTGGCTCAACGGCTTTCCGGTGTCCTCGCTTTCGATCCGCGCCAACCGCTCGTGATCTTCGCCGATCAGATCGGCGATCCGCGTCAGCAGCGTCGCGCGTTCTTCCGGTGAAACGCTCCGCCAGCGTTGCTGGGCCACGCGCGCCGCCGTCACCGCGCGATCGACTTCGTGTGTGCCGCCGCGCGCTACCGGACCCAGCGACCGGCCGGTAGCGGGATCGATGTTGTCGTACAGGTCCGCCGAGGCAACCGATTCGCCATCGATGAACGACTGTGTGATGGTCACGGTGACCCCTGACTGTGTGTCGCCAACGATTATTTATACGACACTGTATATATACTTCCCATCGTGGTGACAACGACTCGACGCGGACGGCCGACCCAGGCCGAAGCCAAGAAGCTGCACCAGAAGTTGCGCAAGGCCGCGGTGGCGACCTTCGTCAAGTATGGCTATGACGGGGCCACCATGGACGCGATCGCCCGAGCGGCCGGCATCACGCGGCGAACCCTATATGCTCGCTATCCCGACAAGCGCGCGGTCTTCGTCGACGTCATTCCCTGGGCGCTGACGCGTAGGACCGAGCGCGACGCCGACAACGACATCGACGAGAGCGATCTGCGCGCCTCCCTGATTGCACTCGGCCGGGCCGGACTCGCGCGCGCCATCGACCCGGACATCGTGCGTTTGACGCGGATTGCGATGAGCGAATCGGCGCGGTTTCCCGAGTTCGCGGTCAGCGCGCACTCGATGTTGTGGTCGCCACGCCACCGGCAGGTCATGGATCTGCTGCGACGGCACCAGGAGAGCGGAAGCATCGAGGTGGACGACCTCGAGTTAACCGCGGGGCATTTCATTGCGATGATCGAGCATCTACCCGCGCGACTGGCCGACTGCGGCATCTACCGCAGCGCCGATGAGGAGGAGCGCCACTTGCAACACGCCGTCGATTTGTTCCTGCGCGGCGTCCAGCCCCGCGACTGAGGTCTCCCCGCAATGGCATTGCCCGGTCTTGTGCTGGTGCACGGCGGCGCACACGCCGCCGATTGCTGGGATCTGACCGTTGCCGAATTGGCCAGGCAGGCGCCTGAATTGCGGGTCCTCGCGATTGATCTACCCGGGCGCGCCGGCAGGCCGGCGAATTTGGCGACCGTCACCGTCAGCGACTGGGTGAACTCCGCCGTGGCCGATATCGAGGAGGCCGGGCTGGACGACGTGGTGGTCGTTGGGCATTCGATGGCGGGACTCACCGTCCCGGGCATCGTCGCCAAGCTCGGGGCGACGCGCGTGCGCGAGATGATCCTGCTGGCGGCGTTCGTCCCACCGCAGCGAAAGTCGATCGTGGACACGCTGCGCGGACCGCTTGCCCCGCTGGCGCGATCGGCGCGCTGGATCGAAAGAAGGTCCTTCCCAATGCCTCCCGCCCTGGCGCGCTACGCATTCTGCAATGGGATGACGCGTGAGCAGCGAAGGTTAACGCTGTCGCGGCTGTGCATGGAATCGCCGAGTGTGATCTTCGAGCCGGCCGATCGCAGCGAGCTGCCCGCTGACGTTCCGCGGACATGGATCATGACACTGGATGACCGAGCGCTGTCGGTGCGGCAGCAGCTGTACGCGATCAAATCACTCGGCGGCGTCGACACCATGATTTGCCTTGACGGCTGCCACGACGTGATGTTCTCCGACCCCGCGCGCCTGGCCGCCATCTTGGCGCGACGTTGCCGAGCGCGCGCAGACCACTAGGACACCGCGCCCTCCGATCGGTCCATTTTCGCTGAAATATGTCATTGACATCTGTCAGTGAAGAGCTCACGATATTAAGCAATGACTACCGATGCGAAGCCGCGCGGGCGCCAGGCGCAGCGACTCGAGACGCGCCAGCGCGTCTACGACGCTGCGCTGGTCGAGTTCAAACGGGTGGGCGTGGCGGATGCCGATATCGGCGCCATCATCGCCGCAGCGGGCATCGCCCGCGGGACCTTCTACTTTCACTTCCCCACCAAGGAGCACGTGCTCGAGGAAGTCGAGCGCAAGTTGGTCTCTCGGCTCGCCGGCGACTTGGGCAGCTTCGTCGAGTCCGAGCACGACGTGTGGTCGACCATGTCGGAGGTGGTGCGCCTCGTGGTGGCGGCGGAATCCCGACTTGGCACAAGGCTATTCAGGGACGTTCTGGCGTTACATTTTTCGCAGACTCGCCCGCCAGGATTCGGTAAGCCCACCGAACATCCTCTGGTTGCACTCGTCGCTCAGCAGATCAGGCGGGCGCAGCAGGAGGGTGCGGCCCATCCGGATGCCAACCCCGAGAGCAGTGCGCTCTTCTTCTTGCTGGGGTTCTACGCGCTGCTCGTCACCCACCACGACTCCAAGGCCGCCCGCAGCCGATTGCTCGACGAGTTTGTCGCGAGCGCACGCCGGGGTCTAGAGGCCCGGTAGACCGACCGGGGTTCATCGAACGATTGGAGGTTCAACCGTGTGGCAGGAACTGGTGTCGCTCGCCCTCGGATGGGGCGGAGCCGCTGCGCTGGTTGGCTTTTGGTACTACGTGATGCGCGGCATCGGCACCTTCTGATGAAAGGAGACCGCCCGTGAACCAACGAGAGCGCCAGCGAAAGCGGGCACTTATCGTCTTCCAGATCTTCATCTATGGCTACCTGCTACTCATGTTCGGCATCCAACTATCGATGTGGGCGACCCGGAACTGGTAGGAGAAACGTGAATTCGCCACTGATCAACCACCTTTCCGGTAGCGGAAAGGACAGGGCCGCCGCAACCGTCCCGTCGATGTCACTGGATGACCACCTCGAGCAGAGTCGCTCGGCACAACGCCGCGCCGATAAATGGCTCATTGCCGGGACGCTGCTGATGGGGGCCAACGTTCCCGGCATCTTCGGCCTACCCGTGTTCCTCTACGGCCTGGCGTTGCTTCGACGGGCGTCGAGATCGGGCCTGTCGGTGCGCCCGATCATGGTCACCTTGATCGGCTACCTGGTGATACTCGATGCGGGTCTCAACCTGCAGGGCTGGATCCTCGACATGGTCGCCAACCACACGCTCATCTACCGCGTCCTATATACGGGGTGGGGCAACGCTTTCGACGCCGGATACTTCTGGCACTACAACCAGCTTTGGATCGGTGGGGCAACCGCACCGGGCGAGAAGGGTTGGGAAGTTACGTGCATCCTGACCGTGTTTCCGATGCGGATCGCCGCGGCCATAGCCTTCCTGCAGATGAAGCGTTGGGGCCACCAGTGGCTGCTGGTGACCTGTTGGTTCGGCGTAGTGATCTGGGTCGGCTACGTGATGAACATGACCGTGTACGCCGACGTTCGTTATGCCGGGGTGGTTTTCCCGGTCTTGGGGTGGTGGATCTACGACATCATGTACATCACCCCGTTCCTCGCGATTCCGTATCTGCACACCGTCAATCGTGAAATCTTTTCCGATTAAGGAGAATCCGATGAGCACATCAGAGACCAGGTCGCAGGATGCAGGCGCGGCCGACGATCTAGCGGCGGGAACCGCGAAAGACTATGTGCGCCTGCACAAGTGGTTGCGCCGTGGCATCATGGTGTGCCTGGTCGGGCTTGTCATCGAGGGCGCGTTCACGTTGCCATTCCTGGCGATCTGGTACGGCTATCCGACCCTGAGCTTCCGCGATATCTGCAGCGAGCTGATGAAGGTGCGCTACAACAACGAGTCGCTGGAATGTCAGTACCCATACCCCTTCCCCGGCCCACCCATCAATGGCGCACCCGAAGGGGCGGGCATCACTACCGCCAAGGACACGTGGGGAATCCAACCCGTGCCGGAATACCCGCGGCTCGGCTTCCGTGAGCTGGTCAGAATCCACGACCAACGCATTGCCCGGCAGCAAGCTCAGCGCACCGCTGCGACCGCGCATCCATGACCCGGTAGCCGAGGGCGAGGCACCTCGGGCAATAATATACAATCATGTGTACTTAATGCCGCGTCGAAGAGGAGTCACGGATGACATCTGCAATTCAGCGGCTGGTGGAGTTGGTCGGGGCCAATGACTGCTTTGACATTCCTCCCGTCGATCTGTTGCCTCTGCAGCTGGCGGCGGCCAACGAGCGGCTGCAGAGTCAGGCCGCGAGCATTCCGCTCCTGGCCAACCGCGCGGAATCGGGCGGGATAAGAACCATCAAACAGCCCGCCGACCTGGTGCCCCTGCTCTTCGCCCACACCACCTACAAGACCTACGCGGAGGGATGGCTCAACGAGCGGCGGTGGGACCGGATGGGACAGTGGCTGGCTACCGTGTCAACCCGTGCCGTCGAGGGCCTCGACACCGACGGCGTGCAGACACTCGACGACTGGATCGAGCAGCTCGAGACTGTTGGCCACTACTTGTCGTGCTCCAGCGGCACCACCGGGAAGCCGGCCATGCTGTCCTGCACCGAGGGGGACATCGAACTCTCGGCGCGGATCAACATCGAGGCGCTCTTGTGGGCAACCGGGCTCACCCGCGGCGAGGACCGCAAATTCCTGGGCCTGGGGCCACAATTCGCCGCCCCGCGCGAGGACGCGATCCGGCAGGCCATGGTCGATTGCTTCTCGTCGCGGTACCCGCCTTACCAATTCGGCGACGGCGAGCCGATCACCGTCGGGTCGATGGTGGACATGATCACGTTGCGACGCAAGCTGGCCGATGGCACCGCGCGCCCCAATGAGATCGTCGAATTCGAACGCATCGCCGCACAACGGGCGAGCGATATGGATACCTCCGCGAAAAAGGCGATCGACGCGGTGATCGACGCCCGCGACCTGCCCCTGTTGGCGACGGGTATGTTCGCCACCCTCTATCAGATCGCCGAAGGCATCCGCGCCAACGGCCACGGCGGTGACGATTTCAATCCCAACAACGCGATGATGGTCGCCGGAGGCCTCAAAGGTGCTGCGCTACCAGAGAATTACCGCGAATACGTGCTGGAGACGTTCAACGTCGCCGAGGAGCGGCTATACCACGCGTACAGCATGCGCGAGATCAATGCGACGTTCCCGCTCTGCCATGCCGATCGATACCACATATCGCCCTGGGTGATATTGCTGCCGCTGGACGCCACCGGCGAGAAATTGCTCGATCCCGGTAACGGTGAGATCGACGCCCGAGCAGCCTTTTTCGACGCGTCGATTGAAGGCCGCTGGGGCGGGGTGATCAGCGGAGACCGGGTCAGTGTCAGCCTCGCCCGGTGCCCATGCGGTCATCAGGGCCCGACCGTGGGTCGCGACATCACCCGCTACGCCGACCTGCCGGGCGGTGACAAGATCACCTGCGCGGGCAGCATCGACGCCTACGTGCGAGGGATCGCATGACCGCGCTGTCGGCTCCGCATTTCGTGCAGGGCGCCTTGGTTGAAGGTGACGCCATTCGCCACCGATCACGCGATCTCGGCGCTGACTTCGTCACGCCCGCAATCGATCTCGACGCCCTCGTGTTGCCACGGTCGCAGCTGCCGCCACTGCTCGATGTGAAGCTGGCCGAGATCATCGACTTCCTGGTCGAGACCGGCGAACGCCTGCACTTGGATCGCAACCCGCACCTTCAGGAGTGCCTCGAACTGATCGCGGCCACCAATCCGTTGCCGCGGCGCGTCGTGGAGAACCTGTACCGCCAGGCCCCCAATTTCCTGAACAGGCAGCTGCTGGAAAGCATCGTCGATTCGAACTTTGCCAACCGGGAGGCGCTCGACGGCTGGGTCGAGCGCGTCGACATATACGGCAACAAGGGCGCGGTCCGTGCCTTCCCGCCACGGATGGTGCACATGCTGGCGGGCAATGCCCCATCGGGATGCGTGTCATCGATCGCGCAGGGTGCGCTGGTCAAGGCGGTCAACCTCTTCAAGATGCCCTCGAGCGACCCGTTCACGACGGTGGCCGTGCTGCGCACAATGGCGGAAATCGATCCGAAACACCCTGTTGTGCGGTCGATGTCGGCGGTTTACTGGCAGGGCGGGGACACCGCGATCGAACGCGCCCTGTACCGGCCGCAGTACTTCGACAAGATCGTCGCCTGGGGCGGCGGCGAGGCAATCAACAACGTGATCGGATACCTGGGGCCCGGTATCCAGTTGATCTCGTTCGACCCGAAATCCTCGATCTCGATGATCGGTCATGAGGCATTCGACTCCGAGGACCGGATGGCTGAGGTGGCCGAGCGCCTGGCCGCCGACACGACGGTGTTCAACCAGGAGGCCTGCCTGGCCAGCCGCTATGCCTTCGTGGAAGCCCAAGGGCCCCAGGTGGAATCGTTCTGCGCCAGGCTTGCCGAGCGCCTAGGCGTCGACCGTGAGTTCGCATCGGCCGGCGGGCCGCCGCTATCGGCCGAACGCCGCGAAGAACTCCAGGTGATGGAGGCGATGGGCGACTTGAAGATCTGGGGCGGCTTCGATGGCCGCGGCCTGGTAATCCTGTCGGATCGCCCGGTGGAGTTCCAGCCGACCAACAAGACGTCGAACGTCGTGACGGTCGATTCGCTCGATAAAGCGGTCCGCTACGTCAACGTCGCCACTCAAACCATCGGCGTTTACCCCTACGAGCGCAAGGCGCAGCTGCGGGATTGGATGGCCAGCGCGGGGGCTCAACGCCTGTGCCGCTTGGGAACTGCGAACGCGCACGTTCTGGGCAGTCCGCACGATGCCATGTATCCACTGCAGCGATTCGTCCATTGGATGGGCGACGACGACATCGCATAGGTTGTCAACCATGACGGGAGCAAGCAGCGACATCTGGGAAGTGATGTCGACCGCCAGGACGATCCGACGCTTCACCGACCAACCGGTCGACGACGCCACGCTGGCCCGGTGCCTCGAAGCGGCAAGGTGGGCGCCGTCGGGCGCCAACGCGCAAGGCTGGCGCTTCGTCGTGCTGCGATCACCCGAGCAGCGGGCCGCCGTTGCAAAGGCCGCGGCCCACGCGTTGGAAGTCATCGAGCCGGTATACGGGATGACCCGGCCAGCCGCCGACGACAACAGCCGTCGGGCTCGCACCTACCGCGCGACCTACGAATTGCACGACCGAGCAGGCGAATTCACCTCGGTCCTGTTCGCCCAACAGCACTATCCGACGGCGTCTGAACTCCTGCTCGGCGGTTCGATCTTTCCCGCCATGCAGAACTTTCTGCTCGCCGCCCGCGCGCAAGGTTTGGGGGCATGCCTTACCAGCTGGGCTTCGTACGGCGGCGAGCAACTGCTGCGGAAAGCCGTCGGCATACCGGACGACTGGATGGTTGCCGGCCACATCGTGGTGGGCTGGCCGAAGGGCAAGCACGGACCGCTTCGCCGCCGCCCGCTTGCTGAGTTCGTGAACCTCGATCACTGGAACGAGCCGGCGGCCGGCCTGGTCGCCGCGGTGACCTAGCCCCCGAAGGCATTGCCGCGCATTTGGTGACGTCATACGCCATTTTCGAGATTACTACTTTCGGAAGAGAGAATGGTATTCTCGCGATTGCGGTGACGACAGGAGGCTGCCCGGATGCTCTTGGAACTCGATGCTGATCAGCGGCTGTGGCAAAGCACGGTGCGCGATGTCGTCGCCAAGCAGTGCCCGCCGTCGCTGGTGCGCAGCGTGGCCGAAAACGGCGTGGATCCGAGCCCGTTGTGGAAGTCGTATGTCGACCAGGGCTGGACGGAGCTGAATGACCCAGCCGGGACGGTGGAGCTGGCGATCGTGCTCGAAGAGTTGGGCCGCGCGACCGATCCCACCCCGTTCCTGGCGACGATGAGTCAGTTCGCGCCGCTGGCAGCGGACCGGTTTGACCCGCACGAGTCGGGCACCGCGGTGCACGGCGGGGTGTCGGCGCACCGGGACGCCGACGGCTGGGTGTTGGACGGCACGGCACGGCACGTCCTCGACGGCGATCGCGTCGACCGGCTGGCGGTGGTCACCGATGCCGGGGTGTTCCTGGTGGCGGGAAATCAGGTATCCGTTCGGCGCTCTTCGGTTTTCGACCCGGTGCTGCATGTCGCCGACCTGTCCTTCGGCGGTGTTCGGGTATCCGACGACGACCGGTTGACTGTTGACCCCGAGCGTGCCCATCATGTTGCGTTGGCGGGCATGGCAATTCACATCGTCGGCGCCTGCCAGCGCATCCTGGATCTGGTCCTCGAGCACGTCCGCAGCCGGCACCAATTCGGCGTGCCGATCGGTTCGTTCCAGGCCGTCCAGCACAAGTGCGCCGACATGCATGTCGCCGTGGAACGCGCCCGCGCGCTCGCTTACTTTGCCGCACTGACGATCTCGGCCGACGATCCCCGGCGCCGGCTGGCCGCCGCCATGGCCAAAGCGTCGGCAGGGGAGTGCCAGTCGCTGGTATTTCGGCACGGCCTGCAGCTGCACGGCGCAATGGGATTCACCTGGGAGAACGACTTGCAGTTCGCGCTCAAGCGGGCCAAAGCGGGCGAGCTCATGCTCGGCGGCGCGGCGGAACATCGGGCGCGGATCGCTGAGGAATATCGTGCAGCTGACTTTTGATCCCGACGTCGAAGCGTTTCGGGCGGAGTTCGCGGCATTCCTCGACGAGAACCTGCCTCCCGCAATCGAAACCATGGAGCGTCCCCGTTCCGTTTCGCATATGCCGCAGTGGGCACGGCGCTGGCAGCGGTTGCTGTTCGACAACGGCTGGCTGCTACCCGGTCAGCCCCCCGAATTCGGCGGGCGCAACGCGACGGTTATTCAGCAATTCGTCCACCTCGAGGAACTATGCCGGCGGCGGATCTACCACAGCTTCAACCCGCAGGGCGTGAATATCATTGCGGCATCGCTGTTAACGTTCGGCAGCGACGAGCAGAAGCGGCGATGGGCAGTACCGATCCTGCGCGCCGAGATCACCGCCTCGCTCGGCATGAGCGAGCCCAGCGCCGGCTCCGATCTGGCGTCGCTACGAACCCGCGCGGTGCTCGACGGCGATCATTTCGTGGTCAACGGACAGAAGGTGTGGACCTCCGGTGCCCACGACGCCGACGTGTTGTTGACGTTTGTCCGCACCAACCCGGACGCGCCAAAACACAAGGGCATCAGCGCATTGCTGATCCCGACCGACACCCCGGGCGTCGTGCGGCGGCCATTCCCGTCGATCTGCGCGGCCGACGACCTGGATTTCAACGAGGTGTTCTTCACCGACGTGCGGGTGCCGGCCGAAAACCTGGTCGGCGAGCTCGATCAGGGATGGCGGGTTGCGAACGGATCGCTCGGGCACGAACGCACCATGATGTGGCTGGGTTTCGCCGACCGGTTGGATAACGTGATTGCCGATTTCTATCCCAGGACCGAGCTCGAACGCGACCAGTACGCCACCACCATCATGGACAAGCAGGCGCTGCGGCTGCTGGGATCCGTGGCCTTGGCTCGCGCGGCCCGCGGTGAAGACGACGTCGCCGCGATATCCGTGCTCAAGCTCCTCGGCTCCGAAGCGGAGCTGCGCGCAACCGAACACGCCCTGTCCGCCGCCGGATCCGACGGGCTCATCCACCCCGGCCAGACCGGCCCGTACGCGCCGATGAACCTCGACCACTACTTCGCCAGCTGGTTCGAGCGTTACGCCCGAAGCTTTTCCGGCACGATCGCCGGGGGCACATCGGAGATCCAGCGCAACATCATCGCCCAGCGCGTGCTAGGGCTGCCGCGCGGCTAACGCCAGCGGTCGGCTACCACCGCACGAGCGAGAAGGGGTAGGTGTTCGTGCCCCCGGGCCCGCCGCCGCAGCCGGTGTCGTACGTGGAGACGACCTGGCCGCCAAGTGAGAGCTGATCCCACGTATACACGTCGTGCGACGGGAAGAACTGCACCACGCAGCGCACGCCATCGGGCACGTCGACGGTCATAGTGTATTGGCCGTTGGACAGGTGAGCGTCTGCTTTCCAGGGGGCCGCTTGGCCGTTGGGTTGCGGTATCCCTTGGATGGTTAGGCATCCCGGCGCTTTAGAAATGCACGGGCTAATCGCCCAAATCCAGCTGTGGCCGGGATCCCGGTTTGTGTCCAATCTGTAGTTGCCGACCTGCATGTCAGCCTGGGCTGTCGGCGCAAGAGCCAGCGCGGCAGTGGCAAGCGCAACGCCAATTGCAAAACTCTTCACGGATGCGTCTCCCATCTCTGCGCACGCGCTTGGGGCTGAATATAACGCGGGGCCACGCTGACGGAAAGCGGCTCAGTCGATTACCGCGGCTTCCTTCCGCTCGGTAACCGGCCTGGCGAGCTCTTGTTCGTCGCAGATGCGTTGCAGCTTGTCGAGTGTCTCGTCGAGTCCGGCGCCGACCCTGGGGCCGGGTGTGAAGGTGGCAGGCAGCTTTCGCATGCCCTGGATGACCCCGATGGTCTCGTAGTGGACGGCGCCGTCGGGGTCGCAACGGTAGTCGGGCATGCGGTCCAGGACCGCGGTGAGCATGGATTTGAAGACGGTCCGCGCCACGTTGGATCCGATGCAGCGGTGCACGCCGATGCCGAAGCTGAAGTGCCGGTTACCTTTGCGGTCGAGGACAATCTTGTCCGGTTCGGGGAACACTGAGGGGTCGCGGTTAGCCATCGCCCACGAAATCCACAGCCGCTCACCTTCTTTGAAGCGATTGCCGTCGAGCTCGACGTCGTCGGAGAATGTCCGGCCGTCACCGGGTGCCGGGGTGAAGTAGCGCAAGAACTCCTCGGTCGCGGGATCGAGCAGGGTATCGCGGTTGTGCCGCAGCCGTTCCCGCGCGTCGGGGTTCTCCGACAGCCATTCCAGCGAGTGCGCGGTCAGGGCCGTGGTGGTGTCGAATCCGCCGCCGATGACCAGTCCGAGATTGCCGAGGATTTCCAGGTCGGGAGCGGGTTCGCCGTCGATCCGCATCTCGACCAGGGCGTTGACCAAACCGGGCCGGGGATTGTTGCGAATCTCGATCATGCTGTTGACCAGGTCGAGACCCATCTGCCGGTGCATCTCGGTGACACGCTCGATGTCCGGGGAGTGTTCGGGCGTATATACCGCGGCATGGACGGGCTCGCTGTACATCTTCCATCTCTTCAGCGGAATGCCCAGCATCGCCAGCGTCAGCACGGCGGGCACGATGTTGGCGAGGTCGTCGACGAAGTCGATGCTGCCTTGCTCGATCTTGTCGTCGAGGCAGGCCCGCGTCACATCGTCGACGAAGGGCGCCCAGCGCTTGACCGCGGCCGGTGACAGGTAGGGGTTGAGCACGGTGCGGTAGGTGCGATGCTCGGGGTCGTCCATCTCCAGGATGCCGCCGCGCACCCCGTTGATGCGACTAGCCGTCGGGATCGAAATGCCTTTGTAGCCACGGCGTTCGCCGTTGACGTCGTGGTCGTTGGACACCGCGGGGCAGCGGGCGAGCTCGAATACCTCGTGGCTGCCGGCCGCGACCCAGTGCCCGCCGTAGGTGTCGCTCCACGCCATCGGACACTTGGCGTGCATCTCCTCGGTGATCGTCTTGAACCGTGAGCGGTACTCCGCGGAATGCCGATCGAAGTGATAGCTGTTCTTCTTGCGATCGCTGTCGTTGACGACGTCGTCGACACTCAAAGCGCTGTCTCCCTTATTCATCCGTGACGACGATGGCCTGCTCGGGACACGATTGCGCGGCTTCGCGAACCCGGTCCCGATGTTCGGCCGGCACGATTTCGTCGATCGCCGACGAACTTCCGTCGATGTCGCTGAGCTGGAACGAATCCGGGGCAATCATTGAGCACAGGGTGTGGCCCTGGCATCGTTCGGAATCAACCCAGACCTTCACGGTGTCTCCTCCAGGGGATCGGGTGGTGCGGTCAGGTGTTTCGGCCGCCGTTGACGCCCAATATCTGGCCGGTGATGTAGCCGGCCTCCGCTGATATCAGAAAGGCGCATGCCGCCGCGATGTCTTCCGGCTTGCCCATCCGGCGGACCGGGGTGCGGGCGATGGTCTCCTCGATGTCGCCCAGGTATCCGTGCTTCTCGGCGCTACGCAGCATCGGGGTGTCGATGAAACCGGGTGGCACCGCATTGACCGTGATGCCGCTGGGCCCGTACTCGAGTGCCAGCGACTTGGTGAGCCCGTTCACCGCGGATTTGGCCGCCACGTAATGACTCATGTAGGGCGCGCCGGAATGCGTGCTCGACGACGAGATGTTTACGATCCGCCCCCACCCGGCCTCCACCATGTCCGGCAGCACCGCCTGAATGGTGTGGAAAACCCCGTTCAGGTTGACGTCGATCACCCGTTGCCAGTCTTCGAACGTGATGTTGTTGAACCGCTTGAACCCGTCCAGGCCCGCGGCGTTGACCAGAACCGTCACCGGCCCGAGCCGGGCGCGGATCGCCGATAGCGCGGCTTCCACCTGAGCGCGGTCGGTCACATCCGCGGTGAAAGAAAGATCGGCCTCGGATGGCCTGAGGTCGACGGTCGCGACATCGAGACCGTCGGCGCGGAGCCGATGCGCGACGGCCAAGCCAATGCCGGATCCACCACCGGTGACCACCGCGGTCTTCATGCCGACGCCCTCACTGCGGCCTGCGCCGTCTCATCCACAAAGAATCTCCCTTACGATTATGAGAACCTTACTCTCGCGCCGAAGCGAGCTGCAACCTATCCCGGAAACCCCCGTCGGCCTGCGCCGAAGCTCGACGCTTGTGCAATTGCGCCGCTGGTCAGCAGGTGATCTGAATCCTGAGACTTTCTTGAATTCTCGAGACTCGAATGTAAGATTCGCCCGGGAAGAGAATGAAATTTTCGTGGCCGTAACCACAGGGAGTCGAATGGCAGCGCAGGACACGGTGTCGACCAGCGCGGACGCCGCGCCCGAGTCACAGGTCGACCGCCGACTGTTGATCGACGGCAGGCTCGTCGCTGCGGACCAGAGATTCCCCTCGATCAATCCCGCCACCGGTGAGGTCCTCGGGTATGCACCGGACGCCGGCGTCGGGGAGGCCGAAGCGGCGATCACGGCGGCCCGCCGGGCATTCGACACCACGAGCTGGTCGACCGACGTCGAGCTGCGGATCCGCTGCCTCGACCAACTGCATCAGACGTTGATCGACCACGCCGACGAGTTGCGCGAGCTCACCATCGCCGAGGTTGGCGCCACCCGTGCGCTCACCCACGGCGCTCAGCTCGACGAGCCGATCGGCATCGTTCGCTTCTATGCGGATCTGCTGCGCAACTATCAGTTCTCCGAAGACCTCGGCGAGAAGGAATCGCGGGGCATGCTGCATCACCGCTGGGTGGAGAAGGAAGCCGCGGGAGTGGTGGCGGCCATCATCGCCTACAACTATCCAAACCAGCTCGCGCTCGCCAAGCTGGCGCCGGCGCTTGCCGCCGGATGCACGGTGGTACTCAAGGGCGCGCCGGATACCCCGCTGGTGACGCTGGCGCTGGGTGAACTGATCGCCAACCACACCGACATCCCGGCCGGCGTGGTGAACGTGCTCAGCTCGTCGGATCCCGCCGTCGGGCCCGCGCTGACCACCAGCCCCGACGTCGACGTGGTGACCTTCACCGGGTCGACCGCGGTTGGCCGCCAGATCATGGCCGCCGCCAGCGACACCGTCAAACGCGTCTTCCTCGAGTTGGGTGGCAAGTCGGCGGTGATCATGCTCGACGACGCCGACTTCGCCAACGCAAGCATGTTCGCGGCGTTCAGCATGGTCACCCACGCGGGCCAGGGCTGCGCGCTCACGTCACGGCTGCTGGTCCCCAAGTCGCACCATGACGAGATCGTCGAGTTGATCGCGGCCAACTTCGCCAAGGTGCGCCATGGTGACCCGGCCCATCCGAAGACGTTGATGGGACCGCTGATCAACGAGCGCCAACGCGACAAAGTCGACGGCATGGTCCAGCGCGCGGTCGCCGCGGGGGCGACCCTGGTCACCGGGGGCAAGCGGCTGGATCCCGGCTATTTTTATGCGCCCACGTTGCTCACCAACGTCGACCCCGATAGCGAGATCGCTCAGGACGAGGTCTTCGGCCCCGTGCTGGTGGTCATCGGGTTCGACGACGACCACGACGCGGTGCGCATCGCGAACAACTCGATCTACGGTCTGGCCGGCGCCGTCTTCAGTCGCGACCAAGACCGGGCACTCGCGGTGGCACGCCGCATCCGTGCCGGATCGTTTTCCGTCAACGGCGGCAACTACTTCGGTGCGGACAGCCCATTCGGGGGCTTCAAGCAGTCCGGCGTCGGCCGCGAGATGGGCGTCGCGGGATTGGAAGAGTTCTTGGAGCGCAAGACTTTTGCCGTTCCCTCGGGGGCGCCCGCATGAGGCCGCTGGAGGGCATCCGGGTCCTGGAAGTCGCCATGTACGGGTTCGTTCCATCGGCGGGCGCCGTGTTGGTGGAGTGGGGCGCCGAGGTGGTCAAGGTCGAGCACGCGGTTACCGGCGATCCGCAGCGTGGGCTTCGGCAGACCGGCATGTTGCGCGTGGAGGGTGACCCGAATCCCAACATCGAGCACGCCAACCGTGGCAAGCGCAGCATCGGGTTGGATATGTCGGTGCCCGAGGGCAAGGAAGTGCTCTACGAGCTGGTGCGCCGATCCGATGTGTTCCTGACCAGTTTCCTGCCCGGGGCGCGGCAGAAGTTCGGCATCGACGTCGACGACATCCGCGCGGTGAACCCGGCGATCATCTACGCCCGTGGCAGCGCGCTCGGCCCGCGCGGCGAAGAGGCGACCAAGGGCGGCTACGACATGACCGCCTTTTGGTGTCGTGCCGGCACCGCTGCGACCATCACGCCCGCGGGGATGCCCGGCATGATCGCGCCCCCCGGCCCGGCCTACGGCGACACCATCTCCGGCACCAATCTCGCCGGTGGCATTGCGGCGGCGTTACTCAAGCGCGAGCGCACCGGGGAACCATCCGTGGTCGACGTCTCGCTGCTGGGCAGTGGTCTGTGGTCGATGGGCCACACGGTGGCGCTGACAAAGCATCTCGGCCAGCGATTGGAAGCGCCGCCGCCGGGCGTACACGGTGCGCCCAATAACCCGCTGGTCGGGCTGTACACGACGTCCGACGGCCGCTACATATCCTTCGTGATGATGCAGCCCACCAAGTTCTGGGGCGACGTCTGCCGGCATATCGATAGACCCGAATTGGCCGACGATCCGCGCTTCGCCACCGTCGAGAAAATCGCGGCTAATACGCCCGATGCGGTCGAGATCTTGACCAAGGTCATCGCGACCCGCACTCTTGCCGAGTGGAGCGAACGCTTTGCCACGCTGGCAGGACCGTGGGCGCCGGTGCAGGACACCCTGCAGGCGGCCGAGGACGCGCAGATCCGCGCGAACGAGTATGTAGTGCGCGCAGGCGAACTGGAACTGGTCGCGAATCCGGTTCAGTTCGATGTCGCTCCGCCGCATACCGGACCGGCGCCCGGCTTCGCCGAGCAGACCGACGAGATCTTGATGGAAATCGGACTCGACTGGGACCGCATTATCGAACTCAAGACGGCCGGCGCCGTCACCTAACCCCGGAGCTGCCTGGAATGCCTGAGCCGAACGTCGTTTTTGTTGAGACGCAGCCACGTTACGCGCGTGCCGTGCCTAAAGCCGGCCCGATAACGGTTATGCATTTTCCATTCCGCCTGGACGCGGCATGAGGCATAATCGCCGGACGCTACAAGACGAGTGGCTTTGCCCCGGCCGACTCGTTTTGCAGCGCCAACTCACGCGACAGAACGGAGGAGTGGCGTGAGGATGGTAGCGGCTGCCGCGCTGGAGCAAAATGCCGGAATGTGGCTGCTCGCTGACCATTTCGCATCCGGCGGCCCCCGTTCGAATCCCCTGGTTCAGCCGAACTTACCGGAGCAGGCGCGCAAGAACAAGACTATCGGTCTCGAAATTCTGAAAGGAACTGAGCCCGATGGCAGATAGGAGCGACGACCGCTGGTCACCGGGGCTCCCCCAGCTGAGGCTGACGAGGAACCTCTCTGGGCCGATGCAGGCGGTCGGTGGTCTTTTCGCGATGTCGGCGGAAGCGATCAAGTTTGCGTTCCGCCGGCCGTTCCAGGCACGCGAGTTCTTGGAACAGTCTTGGTTTGTCGCGCGGGTCGCGCTGATGCCGACGTTGTTGGTGGCTATTCCATTTACCGTCCTGGTCAGCTTCACGCTCAACATTCTGTTGCGTGAACTGGGCGCCGCGGACCTGTCCGGGGCGGGCGCCGCTTTCGGTGCCGTCACCCAGGTCGGCCCGCTGGTGACCGTGTTGATCGTGGCCGGCGCCGGCTCCACGGCCATGTGCGCGGACCTCGGATCGCGAACCATCCGCGAAGAGATCGACGCGATGGAGGTCTTGGGTATCAATCCGGTTCAGCGCCTGGTGACTCCGCGCATGCTGGCCTCCGGGCTGGTGGCCCTGCTGCTGAACAGCCTGGTCGTCATCATCGGGATTGTGGGCGGCTACGTCTTTTCGGTGTTCGTGCAAGACGTAAATCCCGGTGCTTTCGCCGCGGGCATCACCTTGCTCACCGGCGTGCCCGAGGTGATCATTTCCTGTGTCAAGGCAGCGCTTTTCGGCCTCATCGCCGGATTGGTCGCCTGCTATCGCGGCCTGATCATCACCGGCGGCGGCGCCAAGGCCGTCGGCAACGCGGTCAATGAAACCGTCGTGTATGCGTTCATGTCCCTGTTCGTCGTCAATGTGGTCGTCACGGCGATCGGCATCAAGATGACGGCGAAGTAGGGGGGCTACCGGTGGCGCTGAGGGCTGCATATCCACGATTGACCCGCCAACTCGAGAGGCCGGTCGCCTCGTTGGGGCGGATTGGCGACCACACCCTCTTCTACGGCAAGGCGCTTGGCGGGATGCCCTTCGCCGCCGTGCACTACCGGCGCGAAGTGATCCGCCTGATCGCCGAGATCAGCATGGGCGCAGGCACTTTGGCCATGATCGGCGGAACCGTGGTGATCGTCGGTTTCCTGACACTGGCCGCGGGTGGAACGTTGGCCGTCCAGGGTTACAGCTCGCTGGGCAACATCGGCATCGAGGCCCTGACCGGCTTCCTCGCCGCGTTCATCAACGTGCGCATCGCGGCCCCGGTCGTCGCCGGGATCGGTCTGGCGGCTACGTTCGGTGCGGGCGTGACCGCTCAGTTGGGTGCGATGCGGATCAACGAGGAAATCGACGCGCTGGAAAGCATGGCCATTCGCCCGATTTCGTACTTGGTGAGCACTCGGATCCTCGCCGGCATGATGGCGATCACGCCGCTGTACTGTATCGCCGTCATCCTCTCGTTCGTCGCCAGCCAATTCACCACAACGTACTTGTTCGGCCAGTCGCAGGGCTTGTACCAGCACTACTTCTCGACGTTCTTGAACCCGATCGACCTGTTGTGGTCTTTCCTACAGGCCGCGCTGATGGCGATCACGATCTTGCTAATACATACCTATTACGGCTATTTCGCCGCCGGCGGGCCCGCCGGCGTCGGCCAAGCGACCGGTAACGCGGTGCGCACCTCGCTCATCGTCGTGGTATCGGTAACGCTGCTGGTCTCGCTTTCTATTTACGGCAGCAACGGCAACTTCAACTTATCCGGGTAGCAGAGGAGGTGGGACGGCAGTGACGCAGAACGTGCCAGCGGGTCGCGGTTCAGTCGGCGGCCGGCTCCCACGCACCGCCCATCTCGGGCCAACCCGTCGGGTCGGGCCGCGCAGCTACATGCCACCGCTGCTCGGACTGCTGACCGTCGCGATCATCTGCGCGATTTTCGCCGTGGCGATAACGCTGTTTCAGGGCGGCTTCAGCGAAACCGTGCCGGTGACGGTGATCTCGCAACGCGCCGGTCTGGTCATGAACCCGGACGCCAAGGTCAAGATGCGCGGCGTGCAGGTGGGCAAGGTGGCCTCGATCGATTCGCTGCCGAACGGCCAAGCGGCCATTCATTTGGCGATGGATCCGTCGCAGTTACGCTTCATTCCCAGCAACGTGCTCGTCGACATCGCGTCATCGACGGTGTTCGGCGCGAAGTCCGTCGAGCTGGTGCCACCCGAGCAGCCCTCGGCACAGCGGCTACGCAGTGGCCAGACTCTGCAGGGCCAGCACGTCATGGTCGAAATCAACACGGTTTTCCAGCAATTGGTGTCGGTGCTGTCCCACATCGACCCGCCGAAGCTCAACGAGTCACTGGGTGCGCTGGCACAAGCGTTCAGTGGGCGGGGCCCGCAGCTCGGCCAGGCACTGAGCGACCTGGATTCGTTTCTGGCCAAGCTGGAGCCGAGCCTTCCCGCATTCAGGCATGACCTCGCGGTCTTACCGGAGGTATCCAACGCCTACGCCGACGCGGCACCGAACCTGGTGAAGACCGCGGCCAACGCGGCGCGGATCAGCAAGACCCTTGTCGACGAGCAGCACAACCTGGATGCGTTGCTGATCAGTGCGATCGGCTTGGCCGACATCGGCAACGACGTCTTGTCGACGAACCGCCAGCCGCTGACGAATGTGCTGCATCTGCTGGTGCCGACCACCGATCTGACCAACGAGTACCACGAGGCGCTCACCTGTAGTTTCGGCGGCCTCATCCAGATTTCGCACGGGGCGCCGTTGTCGGAACCGAGCATCAACATCTCGGCGAGCCTCACGTGGGGCGCCGAACGTTACCGGTATCCGACTAACCTGCCCAAGGTCGCGGCGACGGGCGGCCCGCGATGCGTGGGCCTGCCGAAGATTCCGTTCAACTCGGCGCCGCCGCAATTGATCGCCGATATCGGCGCCAATCCGACGCAGTACGGAAACCCACAGCTGCTGCTCAACTCCGATCTTCTCAAACAGCTGTTGTATGGGCCGATCGCCGGGCCGCCACGCAACTCCGCCCAGATTGGAATGCCCGGATGAGAACGCGCGCCACGCTGGTCAAGTTCGGCATCTTCGCGGTCGTGATGGCGGTCCTCACTGCGTTCCTGTTCTTCATCTTCGGCCAGTACCGGACGGGTTCGACAACCGAGTATTCCGCGGTGTTCACCGACGTGTCCCGCCTCAAGGCGGGGCAGTCGGTGCGGGTCGCCGGGATCCGGGTGGGAACGGTCAATAGCGTGTCGCTGCGGCCGGACAAAAAAGTTGTGGTCAAGTTCGACGCCGACCGCAACGTCGTCCTTACCGAGGGCACCAGGGCGGCGGTCCGCTACCTCAACCTGGTGGGCGATCGCTACCTCGAACTCGTCGATGGTCCGGGGTCGATGAGGCATCTGGCCTCCGGCGGTCAGATTCCCGTCGACCGCACCGCGCCGGCGCTTGACCTCGATCTGCTGCTCGGCGGACTGAAACCCGTTACCCAGGGCCTGAACGCGCGCGATGTCAACGCATTGACGTCGGGATTGTTGCAGGTCTTCCAGGGCCAAGGCGGGACTCTCGAGTCGCTGTTCACCAAGACGACGTCATTTTCGAATGCCTTGGCCGATAACGATCAAACGGTGCAGCAACTGATCGACAACCTCAACACCGTGGTGTCGTACATCGACAAGGAGGGCGGCAATTTCTCCGGCACGATCGATCGCCTCGAGAAGCTTGTCAGCGGCCTGTCGAATGACCGCGACACGATCGGGTCCGCCATTGACGCTCTGGATCAGGGAACCGCCTCGCTGGCGGATCTGCTCGCCGAGGCCCGCCCGCCGCTGTCTGGCACCATAGCGCAGTTGAATCGGCTGGCGCCGATACTCGATGGCGATAGGGACCGCCTCGACGCCGCAATCGCCAAGGCGCCACAGAACTACCGCAAGCTGGTGCGACTCGGCGTGAACGGCGCCACCATCCCGTACTACATCTGCCAGTTCGGGCTCCGCGGCACGGATCTTCAGGGAAAGACCGTGCGCGCCAATATCTTTAGGTCAGATGCAGGAAGGTGCACGGAACCCTGATGCTCAAGTATCGCGGAGCTGGGCTCATTAAGGCCGGATTCATCGGCGCGGTCTTGATCGTGCTGGTCATCCTGGTGGGTCTGTCGCCTGACCGGTTCATTTCATGGGCGACGATGGTCCGCTACCAGGCGCTGTTTTCGGAAGCCGGCGGTCTTGCGGTCGGCAACCCCGTAGTTGTGTCGGGGATGAAGGTCGGCACGGTGTCGGATGTGAAGCTGCGCCACGGCGATGCTCTGGTGACGTTCGCGATGAGGGGCAACATCCTGCTCGGGTCGGACACTTCCGCACACATCCGCACGGGCACGCTGCTGGGCGAGCGGATGCTGACGGTGGAGTCCGCTGGCAGCGGCACGATGCACCCGATGGCGATCATCCCGGTATCGCGTACGTCCTCGCCCTACTCGCTGACGGAAGCGGTCAGCGACTTCGCATCGAACACCGCCGAAACCAACACCGCGGCGCTGAATCAGTCGTTGGACACGCTGTCGACGACGCTCGATCAGATCGCACCCCAAATGGGCCCGGCGTTCGACGCGCTTACCCGGTTATCGCGCACCCTCAACAGTCGTAATAAGAACTTGAGCGACCTTTTCAAGAGTGCCAGCGACGTCACGGGCATACTTTCCCAACGCAGCCAGCAGGTCAACAAGCTCATCCTCAACTCCGACGATCTGCTCCAAGTCCTCGTGGCGCGGCGACAAGAGATCGTGGACCTACTGGCCAACACGTCGGCGGTGGCCAAGCAGCTAACGGCATTGGTGCACGAAAACGAAGCCATATTGGCGCCCACGCTGGAGAGGCTGAACCGCGTGACCGCGGTGCTGGAAAAGAACCGCGACAACATCGGCAAAGCGCTGCCGGGTCTCGCCAAGTTCCAGATCACGGTCGGTGAGGCCATTTCCGGCATGTACGCCTACCAGGCGTTCGCCCCCAACTTCCTTATCCCGCAACTCTTCAACGCGTTGTTCGACTACCTCTGGGGATTCCGCACCTTTGACACTTCGAAGGGGCCCGGCTTCCCATCGCCGATACCTCGGTCGCTGACCCCCTGGCCGTACAACTCCATACCGATGTGCCCTGGTTGCACGTTGGGCGGACGGATCGGAGGGTCACAATGATCTCCCGGATCCCGCGCAAGCGGCTCGCGGCCGTGGCGGCGGTTGTGTTAGTCGGGCTCATCGTTGCCGGCGCCGCCGTCGTCGTCCGCAACACGTTCTTCGGCCCGCGGACGATCACCGCCTATTTCACCACCGCCACCGCGATCTACCCCAATGACGAGGTGCGGGTTTCGGGTGTCAAAGTCGGCAACATCAAATCCATTGAACCGCAAGGCACCCGGGCCAAGATGACCCTCGAGGTCGACCGCGACGTGCCCATCCCGGCGGACGCAAAGGCGGTCATCGTTGCCCCGAATCTGGTGGCCGCCCGGTACCTCCAGCTCACGCCGGCCTATCGCGATAGTGGACCGGTCATGCGCGATGGGGCCGTCATACCCGTCGAACGTACCGCGGTGCCGGTCGAGTGGGACGAGGTCAAAACCCAGTTGATGCGGCTGGCAACGGATTTGGGGCCCAAGAGTGGAGTATCGGGCACATCGGTGGGCCGCTTCATTGACAGCGCCGCCAACGCTCTCGAAGGCAACGGCGACAAGCTGCGCCAAACGCTCGGTCAATTGTCAGGCGTGGGGCGGATCCTCGCCAACGGCAGCGGCAACATCGTCGACATCATCAAAAACCTGCAGACCTTCGTCGGTGCGCTGCGCGACAGCAACATCCAGCTCGTGCAGTTCAACGACCGCCTGGCCACGCTCACCAGCGTGGTCAACGACAGCAAATCAGACCTCGACGCGGCGCTGACCGATCTGTCGACCGCGGTCGGCGAGGTGCGGCGGTTCATCGCCGGGACTCGCAACCAGACCAGCGAGCAGATCGCCCGGTTGGCCGACGTCACGCAGAACCTGGTCGATCACCACATGGCCCTGGAAAACATACTGCACGCCGCGCCGAACGCGTTCGGCAACTTCTTCAACGACTACAACGCCGACACCGGAACCATCGTGGGCGGATTCGGGCTCATGAATATGGCCAATCCCACATGGGGGGGCCAGGTTCTGCTGTCCGTACCGGGCTGCGACCAGATCGGCGCCATCGCAAACATCACCTCGGTCGAATCGGGCAAGCTGTGCGCTCTGTTCATCGGACCCGGATTGCGACTAACCAACTTCAACAACTCACCAATTCCGCTCAACCCGATCATCGCCAAGTCGATTGACCCGTCCAAGATCCTGTACACCGAACAGCGCCTGGCGCCCGGCGGCGAGGGCCCGAAACCCGGACCACCCGAGATCCCTCCCGCCGTATCGGCCTACACCGGCCTGCCGGGTGATCCGGTGGGACCACCGGGGGCGGTGCCGCCGGAGCGGATACCGGGCGCGGCGATGCCGCTGCCGCCGCCCGCGTCGACACCGCCACCGCCGCCGCCGGCGCCGACCGTGTCGGACATGCTGCTGCCAACAGACGGGCCCCAACAATGATCGCCCGGGTGGCGGCTCGGCGGGTGTTCGCCGTCGGCTGTTGCGTGGTGTTGACGTCGACGGGGTGCGCATTCCACGGCCTGAACTCACTACCCCTGCCCGGTGCGGTCGGACGCGGGCCCGGCGCCAACATCTACCACGTCGAGTTGCCCAATGTCGGTACGATGGAATCGAATTCGCCGGTGATGATCAACGACGTCGTCGTCGGCAGTGTCGGTGAGATGAGGGTGCAAGCCTGGCACGCCGATGTCGAGATCTCGGTCAAGCGCGATGTCGTCGTCCCGGCCAACGTAGTAGCCACCGTCGGTCAGACCAGCCTGCTGGGCTCGATGCACGTGGAGCTCAATACTCCGCCCGGTCAGCAGGGAAGCGGACGGCTGCAGCCCGGGGCCACCATTCCGCTGAGCCGGTCATCGGCCTACCCGTCCACGGAACAGACGCTGTCGTCGTTGGGCGCGGTCGTCAACGGCGGCGGGCTGGGACAGATCGGGGAGGTCATCCACAATTTCTCCGCCGCCCTGTCCGGCCATGAGGGCGCCATACGCGACCTGATTACCCGCCTGGACACTTTCGTGGGAACGCTGGACGACCAGCGCGACAACATCGTCGCCTCCATCCAGGCACTGAACCGGCTTGCCGGCACATTCGCCGACCAACGCGACGTTCTCACCGACGCGCTGCGCAAGATACCGCCGGCGCTCGAGGTGTTGGTGAAGGAGCGGCCGCGTTTAACGGCCGCGCTGGATCATCTTCGCGTGTTCAGCAACACCGCCAACAGGTTGATCAACGACTCTCAGGCCGACCTCGTCAAGAATCTCAAAAACCTGGAGCCCACCATCAAAGCGCTCGCCGACGTCGGGCCGGAGTTCGGCGCGGCGATCGCGGCTTCGTTCGTATTCCCGTTCACCCAGAACTTCGTCGACCGAGCGGTCCGGGGCGACTACTTCAACCTGCATTTCGATTTCGACCTGACGATTCCACGGCTCAAGAGGACTTTGCTGCCGGGAACCCACTGGGGGCAGCTGGACATGCCCCTGCCGCCGGTGCCCGGCGACCCGTATCGCTTGCAATACACGCTCGACCCATTGCATAACCCCCTGAGGCCACCGTGGGTCGATCCCAATGCCCTGCCGCTGCCCCCACCTCCGCCGGGTGCGGTACCGGGACCGGGGCCGGGACCGGCGAATTATGGGCCCCCGCCCGGGCCTTTTGGGCCCCCGCCCGGGCCGCCGCAGGGTGCGGAGTCGGCGCCGACGGAAGGCGGTGGGTAGATGCTGTCGCGCTTCGTCCGGATCCAGCTGGCCATCTTCACGACCGTCGGGATCATCGGCGTCATCGCCATGGTCCTCTTCTACATCCAGGCGCCGACCCTGCTCGGCATTGGCCGAATGACGGTGACGCTAGAGCTGCCTTCCACCGGCGGCTTGTACCGGTTTTCCAACGTGACCTACCGTGGGGTTCAGCTCGGCAAGGTCACCTCGGTGGGGTTGACGCCGACCGGCGCGAAAGCCACGCTGTCGCTTAGCACTTCACCCAAGGTCCCCGCGGACCTGACAGCGGAGGTGCTCAGCGTCTCCGCGGTGGGTGAACAGTACGTGGACCTGCGGCCCAAAACCGATTCGCCGCCCTACCTGCACGACGGTTCGGTCATCGCCGCGCGCGACACGACGATTCCGCAGCCGGTCGGGCCGATGCTCGATCAGGTCAATGCCTTGGTCCAAAGCATCCCGAAGACCAAACTCGGACAATTGCTCGACGAGTCCTTCCAGGGTTTCAACGGAACCGGATACGACCTGGGGTCACTGTTCGATTCCACGACGACGATATCCCGCGACGCCAACGGCGTCGTCGATCGCACCAAAGCTCTCACCGAAGACACTGGGCCGCTGCTGGATACGCAGGCGCGCACCGCCGATTCGATCAGAACCTGGGCACGTAGCTTCGCCGGCATTTCGGATGTGCTGGTGCAGGACGATTCGAATTTCCGCACCATATTGCGCAATGGTCCTGAGGCGGCGAACGAGGCGTCCCGGCTTCTCGAACAGATCAAACCGACGCTTCCGGTGTTGCTTGCCAACCTGACCACCATCGGGCAGATCGGCGTCACCTACCACCCTTCGCTCGAGCAACTGCTGGTGTTGCTGCCGTCGGGGGTTGCTGTCGAGCAGGCCGCTACGGGTGAAAACCAGACGGATGGTATGGCTCACGGTGACTTCGCATTCACGGTCGACGATCCGCCCATTTGCACCGTCGGCTTCATGCCACCCAGCCAATGGCGATCCCCGGACGACCTCACCGACATCGACACGCCGGACGGGTTGTATTGCAAACTGCCGCAGGATTCACCGATCGCGGTTCGCGGTGCCCGCAACTATCCCTGCATGGGTCACCCGGGCAAGCGCGCGCCTACCGTCGAAATCTGCAACAGTGACAAGCCGTTCATGCCGCTGGCGATGCGCCAGCACACCCTCGGCCCCTACCCACTGGACCCGAACCTGATCGCCCAGGGCGTCCCGCCCGATGACCGGGTTACCGCCAACGACCGAATCTTCGGCCCGGTCGAGGGCACGCCGCTGCCACCTGGCGCGGTGCCGCGCGGCACACCCGCGGGCCCGCGCGGAGAAAATCCGCCACCGGGCACGGCCGGCGCAGCAGTTCCGCCTGTGCCGTCGTCTGGACCGCCCCCGCTGGCGCCCATGTCGAGAATGTCGGCTGACCTTCCGCCCATAGCGCCACTCGACGTCCCGGTAGCAGGTGAACTTCCCGCAGCGCCCGCCGCGCCAGCATCGCCCGCAGCACCGGCCATTCCTCCCGATCCCGCACCCGCCGACATCGTCAGCGGCGGAGGCCCCGAGGCTGCGCCAAGCTCGTTCGGAGGCAACGGATCTAAGCCGGCGCCCTCGGTCGTGGTGGCAAAGTACGATCCGCATACTGGTCGTTACGTCGGTCCGGACGGAAAGTTGTACGAGCAGTCGGATCTCGCGGCCTCGAAGGCAACCAAGACGTGGAAGGACCTGCTGCCCACCTGAATCCGGCCCGAGGGGCGGAGAAGTGAAGTTACGACCGCCCGGTCAGGAGAGCTGGTCTAGGCGCAATGGCATGGTGATATCAAGCCACTGGTTTTGCCCGCAGGCACCGCTTGGGCCGACTGTCTTGTCCTTGCCGGCGAGGGTCCGCGACCCGAGTTGATATCCACCATTGTCGTTCACCGGGTAGAAAAAGAAGGTTTGCATTCCGCTGAACGCGGTGCCGCCGTCCTGACACCGCTCCCAGTCCGGCACTTCGTGTTTCGCCTTCCACATCTGCCCGTCAAGCATATAGAGAGGCGCGCTCCATCCTTGGTCGCTCGTCAGCGTGCCATGGCATTCCTGGGTTGAGACGCACGACGAACTGATGGTCCACGTTTGGTAGACCGTCGGCTCGCCGAAGTACTGGTCATTTCTCATCGCCCAATCGCCAATGGACGTGGCGCGGAAAGTCCCGTTGAGGGCCACGTCTTCCTTGGTTATTGCGTGGGCTGTGGGTGCAGTGCTCAAACCACCGAATGCGGTTGCGGCCACCAGCGTTGCGGTGGTGAGTGTTTTGACTGAACGCATCAGGTGCTCCTCGAAACGCGTAATGCGACAGTGCCTGTGGCACCTTTTTCGCCGTCGGTTGCGGCGTTCCCGAGCGATGACGTTACACCGCTTCGGCCGAGGAGGTAACGGCTGGAACAAGATTTGGCGCGCTCACGTGGTTGGATCGAATTTCGCGATCAGCCAGGAATCGCCGACCTTTTTCAGCGTGACCAGAACGGCGCTCTGGGTTTTCTCAGGATCCTTTTTTTGCAGGCTTGATGTCGTCTGGTCGACGAAGACCAGCACGACGGCCGAATCGGGATGCAATTCCGAAACTGCGGCCCGAATCACCTTGGCGGTCGCCGTCAGTTGCCCCTGTTGCGCCGTCGGCCCGACGACATCGTCGCTGAATTTCTTGTAGTAGGCCAGAAAGTCGCCGCTGAGATGCGATTTCGCGTTGTCGAAATCGCGATTCAAATGGTCGTAGGAATACGACAACACCGCCACCGCACCATCTGACGCCGCCTGGATGGCACGACGCGCCGTCGCATCGTCGACCCGCTGATCCGGCCGGTACACGATGAAGTAAATGCCGGCGGCGGCTCCCACGGCGGCGACGACCAACGTTCTCGCGACTATTGAGCGCCACTCCGCCGAATACCGGCGCGCCCAGCACCGGACCGCTGTCAGCCGGCGCAAGCGTGCCGATCCCTCGTCGGCGGGCGGCCGCTCATCCTCTTCGGCGCGGGGGGACCCCATGTCGTCAAATGCTGTTTCGTTGCTATCCAGCGACGCGCCACGCTTGACAGTCATGACAGGAATTCGACTCTCGACATCTTGAGCTGACCCCCGTCGCGGTCCAAATTGACACTGAGCCGAAACAAGGCCGGGGGCGGTTTGACGTTATCCGGCCCAAAGGGAGCGGTTTTCGCCGCCACAAGCACGACTCCCGAATTGTCGCTCAACGACTGGACGGCGACGCCTTCGATAGTGACCTTGCTGCCAACCTTCGTGTCCTCGGCCTTCTTGACGATGAGAACGGACAGCACCGAAAGCTGGTTCTTCTGGTCGCCCGTCGAGGCATCAATCATCCGTTGGACGCTCTCCTTGGCATGATCGGGGTCGATCGAGATCAGCGCCGTGACCCCTTGCCGGGCGGCCGCGGTGAACTCGGCGGTGAGCTGTCGCTTATGCACAGCGGTGTGGTGCTGCCACAGCATGTACCCGCTCGCGCCGAGAGAGGCGGACACGAGGACGGCGCCGACGGCAACAGCTACTGTTTTCCGCCCCGGGCGGTGGAGCCACCGAGGTCGCTTCGGACGACGCGGCAACCGTAGCCGTTTCCGGGTCTGTTTTGGAGAAGGTTGCTCGGCATCGCCGGACATGGCGTCGTCGTCCGTGTCCTCGGTTTCCGCGGCCCCGCGCAGCTGTACGAGGCGCGCCCGGGCCGCCTCAGCGCGCGCTTCAGCCTCGGCAACTTCGTCTTCTGCGCCCGCATCCGGCGCGTGACCTACAGCGCCGGCGTCGTTCCCTGAGCGCGACTGCGGTTCGGCGGGGTCGGTTACCTCCGTCGGGTCACCAAAATCGTCAGCGTCGGGCCCCTCCGGATCGTGCACGGAGCAGTAGCTTATCACTTGGGCCTGGGCTGAATCCCGTCATCGGGCGCCTGCCGCGCGGCCTCTTACCTGCGGAAATGTACCCCTTGCCAAGGGGCGAAGAGCGTTCGGGTCGTTGCGCGCGCACATCGCTTGGTGCCGAGGCAATCGCTAGTGGGTCCGTTTGAAAACGAGTAGCGTGAAGCGACCATGTTGGCTACATGACGTATTGGGAGAAGATTACGATGCAGATCCCCAATTTCGGCACCGGTCAGCGAGTTACCGCGGTGGTCGGCATGGCCATCGCCGTCTCGCTCATCGCCCCGGGCGTGCTAATGGGGGTGCCGTCTGCTCACGCTGACACTGGGATCGATGGTTACGTAAGTTGCGTAGGCGGCGACACTAAGCCGCCGCCGCCGGGGGTAAATGCAGAAGTTTGGTTTCCGAGCGTTTATGTGATCCAGCACGATTTCGATGGTGGTGTTCCCTCTGCCCAAATAGTCCAGCGATTGGTGGACATGGGAGTCGCGCCGGGCGATGCCGCTACCCGAGTGCGTTGTTTTGTGGCCAACCAGCCGCGCGGGCAAGGGCGTTGACGCGGGCGTCAAGCGAGCCCCACAATCATCTTCTCCAATCAGGAGAATTTTCTTTCCAGTGCTTTTCGGGTGTGGCAAAGTAATGGGGTGCGATCGATCGTGGCGCTGGTTGCTGCGTTGCTCGGTGCCGGCCTCCTGGCGGCGCCGCCCGTCTCCGCGGGGCCGACGGTGTGCGACTACCCCGCCTGCACTCCGGGCATCATGGCGCATCAGGTCCTGGGCGCGCCGTGCGACAACACCACCTATTACGCATTCGGGACCGCGGACTATTACGTCTCCTTCGCCTCAGAGCCCGGGCGGCTGATGTTCTGCGGCTCGCCGAGGAGATACCAGCCCCGCTGGTTCCGCTCACCTCCGATGGCGGGAGTCAAGGACGAGGGCGCCGACTGTCACGAGTACCTGAACTACGTCGCGCAGGCGCCCGATGGCCTCTTTCTCGTCTGCGTAGGCCATGACGGCATAACGAGCTGGGTGCGCGGCGACACGTAGTCGCGCTGTTTCATTGCTGATGCAGGCCAAGTAGTCGCCTGCTGAGGTCGGTAAGCCGATCGATCAGCGTCTTGTCATCGATATCGGCGACCAGCGGGTGCATCACCGCGCTGCTGATCGCGCCCGAGAACATGGCCGCCTCGATCCGTCCGTCCAGACCGGCATCGCTGAGTAACACTCGATACACGCGGTCCATGAAGCGTCGCAGCGGTTCGTGTTCGGCCAGTAGCCGAACCACCACGGGATCGAACTGCAGCGTGCGCACCAGCTGGCGATCGTGAACGGCCATCTCGACCATGCGAACCAACAGCGCGTCGCGAGCCTCGGACCCGTCGCCGTGCGCTTCCGCTTCCTCGAGCGCCGGGAGCAGTCGGCTGAATTCGCGCTCGGAGACCGCGAGCACGATCTGGTCCTTGGTCCGGAATTGGTGGTAGACAGCGGCTTTCGTGATCCCGACGGCATCGGCGATCATCTGCAGCGACGTACCGCTGGCGCCGTGCTCGGCGATCAACTCCAGGGCGGCATCGAGTACGCGCGTGCGGGCGGGGCTGTGCTGGACGATCCTCAGCTCGCCGTCGGTAACCGCCTGTCGTGCTGTCCTCACACGACGAGACTAGCCGATCGGCTATTGACCGAAGCTAGCCGATCGGCTATTGACCGAAGCTAGCCGATCGGCTAGCTTCGCTGACGAGCCGAGTGGGCCACGCGATTTCGTGGCGGGAGGAGCCAACGATGTCCGACATCGGCGGGAACGAGGGACCAGACCGGGGATCTCCGCGGGCAGCGCTGCGCCGTACCGACGGCGAGCTGCTCCTGCTCTGGACGTTGCCGGTGACGGTGATCATTTTTGTTGCCTGCTTTTTCCTGTTTCCGGGCTTCAATCCGCCGATGTCACCCAGCATGACGGCCGAGCAGGTCGCCGCGTTCTACCGCGATCCCGCCCACCTCCCGCAGATCCGCTACAGCATGATCGTGTTCAACTGGTTCGGGGTGTGTCTCGTCCCGGTTCTGACCCTGATCGTGATGCAGATCCGCAGGATGGCCCATCGCACGCCGATCTTCTCCTACGCGATGCTGGGCTGTGTGGCAGGCGGTCCCACCCTGTTCCTCGTCGCCAACGTCTGCTGGCTGTTGGCCGCCTTTCGCCCAGAGCGCAGTCCCGAGTTGACTCAATTGCTCAACGATTTCGGCTGGATCACCTTCACCATCGTGGTCCCCTTTCTGATCGGGCAAAGCGTGATCCTCGCCGTGGCAATCTATTTCGACGACCAGCCGCACCCGATATTTCAGCGTTGGGTGGCCCACTTCAACCTTCTGGTGGCCGCCGCGCTAGTCCCGGCCGCGTTCGTGGGCGTGACCCTGACCGGGCCCCTCGCCTGGGATGGACTTCTGTCCTTTTGGGTGAAAAACGTTGCCATTGCGGTCTGGATCGTCGTGATGGGCGTTGTTCTGGGGCAAGCCGTCTATCGCGAGCGCGCGGAGTATCGGCGGCGTGGCGAAGAATTGGTCTCCGCATGAGCGCGGTGCTGACACCGCAGGAATCCACGGCCACACCACCCGCGGGCCCGCTGCATCGTCGGATCGCCTGGCACTTGCGGCACGGTCCCAAGCGCGAGCTGTGGTTGGCGTGGACAACGCTCATCGTCTTTTACAACTTGTTCTTCCCGGTGTTCTTCATCGTGGCGCAAGTTCAGCCGCCGCCGCAGCCGACGTGGGACCTAGCGACCCAGGTTCATTGGTTCCACGAACGCCACCTCGGGATACCGATCGGCTTTGGCATCATCTTCGCGGTCACGGGCATGACCGCGGTGAACAATGCGCTGATCGCGTATTCGATGCGACGCATGTCGGTCAGCCGCGCGTTCGGCTATTCCTACCTGCTCATTTACTCGCTCAGTGCGATTCCCGGCATGCTGCTGCTCTGTATCGCGTTGATCGTCGCGACGCTTCGACCTGAGCGAGACCCCGAAGCGGTCGGCTGGCTCTACGATTTCGCCTTCCTGTCTTTCGACGGAACCATGGGAGTGTTCCTGATCGGTTCGCTGATCTGGATGCTGGCGATTCTGCTCGACCAGAATCGGGTGTTTCCCAAGTGGTTCGGCTATCTCAATCTGTGCAACGCGCTCACCGAGGTTGTCGTAGCACCGTGCTGGATCTTCCGGCGTGGCGTGCTGGCATGGAATGGCCAAATCGCTTGGTGGCTGGACATGGTCGTGTTCGGCGTCTATCAAGTCACTTTCATCGTCATGCTCTTTCGGATGATCCAACGTGAAGACTTCGGTGCCGGGCCACTGCCCGACCTCTCCCGGAAGAGGGCGACCGCGCAATGACCGACGTCGCCGATAAGGACAAGCGGGCCAGATTCGTGCCCGGCCAGCCCGACATGTGGGCGTTCGTGTTGTTCGAGACGTTGGTCTTCACCGGGTATTTCGGCTTCTACCTGTTCTATCGCGCCCGAAGCCCCGAGCTTTTCCTGCACTCCCAGGCTCACCTGGACGTACGGATCGGGGTTTTCAACACCCTGGTGTTGCTGCTGAGCTCGTGGTCGGTGGCGCGCTGCGTTCAGTCCTCTCGCGCCGGCGCGTATCGAGCGGCGCTCAGGGACGTCTATATCACCGCAGCGTTGGCTGCGGTCTTCCTGTTTTCCAAGGTGTTTGAGTGGGCCCGGCTGGTCGGCATGGGAAATGGCTTGGACAGCAACGACTTCTTCACCTACTACTTCTTCCTCACCGGGATCCATTTTGTGCACCTGCTGATCGGCTTCGTCGTGCTGGGTGTCATCGTCTACCAACTTCGCGGCCCGGCGGCGCCGAAATCCCAGGGGTCGCAGGAACTTGTCGAAACGTGTGCCACCTATTGGCACACCGTCGATTTCCTCTGGGTGCTCATCTTTGCGTTGCTGTACGTGGTGAGGTGATCGGTGATCAAATTCAACAAGCGGCTTCTGATCGTCTGGCTGGTGCTGGCCGCGCTCACGCTGGGTTATCTCTGGATAGACCATGCCGATCGATCGAACAGCGCCAGCGCCGTGGTCACGTCGGCCGTGAT